>JAFVAX010000001.1 GCA_017480285.1 Paludibacteraceae bacterium
TAGTACTGATTAACAGTTGTCTCAGTACGCATAACGAGTGTTCCGACAGTGAGTGTCTTGCCACTGTTGATCTTAAGTTCAGCACCCGGGCAGACATAGATCTTATCTACCGTCAAATCGGAATTTACGGTCAAAGTACCATTATGAACATATATAATACTTTCAGCATTTGTTCCGCTCAAGGTGGCATTAGCGTCGAATATCTGCGGAACAGTGTATTCGTGGTGGCTGTCAACTGTGCCTGTATTGAGGTCTTTGGTCTCAATAACAACCTTATTGCCCGCTTTCAAGTTGAGCGATGCGACATCTAATTTCAGTGTACGGTCGGGTAGGCGGTCGCTCTTTGTGTAGGTAGTGCCGTTCACTACTATCTGCCATGCTGACGGGTCGGCAGCAGAAGTGTTTGCAACTGTCATACCGTTGGTATTGATCACAATCTTACCATCGCTTATCCAGTCAACGATGTCGATATAAGCACCGAAGTCAAGTGGTGAGAAACGGGCATAGAAAGTTAGTTGGAAATTTATTATCGAGCCTTCAGCTGCTTGGGTTCCACCGGTTGTGTATGTTGTAAACCATCCGTCGAAGGAGTGGTTTGGTTTCGTTGCCTGAGGCAACGGACTAATCGCCGAGCCGATGGTTGAGCCTTTCTTTACTATGGTGTAAGGCACTTCGCATGTGCCACCGTTTGTAGTGGCATCCCAATAAACTTTATATGCCTCCGCCACCTCGAATTGGTACGGGTCTTCGCCGGTGAGCGGGAGCACATGGTAGTTGCACGACTTCGCAGGTGCGGTGTATTTGTCAAGGTTGGTGTCAGTATTATACCAACCGCCTTCTATTACAAAGTTGGTTTTGGTAGCAGTGGAATTGACAGCACCTACCGACGAAGTTCCTTTAACATTGAACTTACCGCCCGTGATAGTACAAGTACCATAGGCAGTAACAGCATCCATTGTAGTGTTCTTATTCTGCGTACCTTTATTGACAAATACTCCGTACGCTGTGGATGTTTTAGCGGTAACGTTGAAGACACCACCTGATATTTCCGCCGTACCGGCATTGATATAGTTGCCGGGTACGGAATCATTAGTAGTGCTGAACATAGACAATCCTGTTCCTGCTCCAACATATACACCATAAGCGGTTGTGGTACTTGTAGCCTCCACATCAAACGTTCCTCCTTTTATAATAAGCGTTCCGTGATAAGAGACACCAGCTTTGGAAGGAGTAGTGGCACTTGCAAGTGCTCCATATACAGAGCTTGGTGCTCTCACGGTGAATTTAGGATCTCCGCTGATGGTTGTTGTCCCTCGTGGAACGCTTACGCCACGTGCATTGGATGTTTTCGCCGTAGCAGTGAAAGTTCCGCCGGTGATGTTGGTTGTTCCCAATGAATAAACGCTATAGGCTGCATTCGCATTCGTGGAAGAGGCAGTAAAAGAACCTCCATAAATGTTGGCTGTTTTGCTTGCAGCCACCTGAACACCATAGCAATTCTTTCCGTAGGACTTCGCTTCCACATCTACCGTACTTGTTGCCGGTATGTTTGCTTTACCACTCGATACGTATATACCAGAGACGGTAGTGCCTTTTGAAGAAGTAGCATGAGCCTTGATGGTACCACCATAGAAAGTAGTAGTACTTCCGGCTACTTGAACGCCATAGACAGTTGTACTCTTGGTAGAAGAAGCCGTGATTGTTACTCCGTCATATATTTTGGTAGTACTGGTGCTATGTACGCCTACCGCAGTAGTAAACTTGGTAGCAGTAGCAGTTACCGAGCCTCCCTTCAAATTCGTTATACCCGCAGATTGTACACCGATAGGATAATATATAGCTGACGCAGAAACAGCACCGCCATTCATGTTGAATGTTTGTTTTGCGGTGACATAAACACCAGAGGCCATGCATTTTTTAGCTGCGGTTGTTAAAGAAGAGTAGGAAGCATCCGACGGGTTGCTTGAATGGATAGTACCATGCTCAAGAGTCAGAGTACCGGCTGTCAGGAAAACTGCATAATACCGTGCACCGCCGGCTTTGATGTTCTCTAATATACCCTCTTTATCTTCACTGCTATCGTCTATCGTAAACGTCTTACCTGTAGCGTTGATATTTAACAAATTACCTGCAACAGCACCGGAGAGCGTATGGTTGTTCAGGTCTAATGTACAGTTCTGCTCATTGGTATAAGCCAATGATGTCTCTACGCCCGATACATCTTGAAGGAGCTTCAGAGTAACCGCTCCTGTGGCGGTATTGACTGCTTCCCAAGCGTCTGCTATGGTCGGATAGTAGGTCGTAGAGCCACCGACGGTGACGGATGCTACATTAGGTGTAGCAGTGAAGTGGGCGTAGTAGGCAGCGGCGGCAGCGACAGCCGGCAGTTCTCCTATGGCGTAGAACGTGCCTGCTCCATTCGCTTCGGTAGTCCAACCGTCAAACGTATAGGTGTATTCGGCAGTCGTTGTTTTAGTCGGTGTTTCTCCATTAAACGACGGCGTAGCGTCGATTTCTACACCTTCATCTGTTTCTAAGGTCGTTTCTCCATCTTCGGACTTCCAAAGGATAGTAACACCTATTTTTTCCCAATTCGCAGTTATAACCTTGTCTCCTGTAGAGCCAAGTGCTATCTGTGTGATGGGGCTGCCACCGCAAGTCCATCCGGTGAAGGTGTAACCCGCGCGTGTACCAGGATCAGCGAGAGTAATAGTCGCTGTCTCAATGGTGTATGTCGCCGGATTACTGTTGGTTGCTCCGTTCAAGCCCTCGTAAGTGAGGTTATAGGAGACAACGGTCCAAACAGGATAAAGCGTCAGGGCAGCATTCTCCGTATATGTTCCGCCAAGGGCATAAGCTTGCGCGCCGCCGTCCGTCAGGCTCCAACCCGTCTGCGCATATCCGTCACGAGTAAAGGTGCTGCTTGACAAGGTAGCATCTTCACCGCAAGTTTTCGTTCCCCCTGCCACTGTACCTGTACCGTTGGCTCCTGCGTTATATGTAATAGGATACGTACGCACGTCATCAGAGAACTGGGCATAGAGTGTCTTGAGGTTATACTCTATCGTGAAGTCAGAAGTTATCTTAACGCCACCCACCGGCTTCGTGTACCATCCGGTGAAGTCATTGCATCCCTTCTGCGCGTCAGGCGGGACAGCACCTATCGTAGCGCCGTGAATAACCTCTATGGTAGCATGGTCAGATGTACCGCCATTGGTTGCTGCATCCAGCGTGATGGTATAGTGCATACGCTCATATTTGTATTCTATCACCATCGTGCCGTCGGCAGCAATTTCTTTTGTCTCAGTTTCCGGTGAGACGAAACCTTCGTATTCCTTCACTTCCGGCGTAACGCTTTCTCCTGTTGTTCCTGTAAGCGCTTCCGTCTCTACCGGTTCTTCCGGATAGGTGCCGTCCACATTCTGCAAATAATGTTTGACGGTGTATGCGGTGTTGGTCTTGGGAGTCCATTGCGCAGTGTAGGTAACCGCTTCTGCAGGCATAGTCGCGGCCACGAGTGGCGCCCAACTATGGAAAGTATAACCTGTTCGAGTGACAGTGGGCGCAGTAAGAGTAAGACCGTATGAAACAGCCTTGCTTTGAGTGCCTGTGGCTTTCTTGGCAGGCCATGAGGTGCTACCATACTTACCGACTGCACTAACGACACTATTCCCCAACTCCCATGTAAGGGTATATTTATTGACAGTGAACTGTGCATAGTATGTCACATCGCCTGTAGGCACAGTAGCAGTGGTTATCTTAGTACCTCCAGAAGCGGCAGTAAACCACCCGCTGAAGGTGTAACCTTCTTTGGTAGCAGTAGGCAGTGTACCGATCGCAGCATCCGGCTCAACGTATATAACTTGATTATCTTCTGCGCCATCATTGGTCTTAGCATCGAATGTTGCTATATATTTAAGAGCTGTTTCGGTATAGTGCGCATAGTAGGTTGCACCGGCAGAGGTTACGTTGGGTAGCGGACTGACTACAGCGCCACCGTCTGTTGCTGACCATCCATCGAAGATATACGAAGTAGTTGTAGTACTTGCTTTGGTGGGTGCGTCGCCGCTATATACAGGCGTCTTGCCTACTTCCTGATAGGATGATTGCAGAGTCTCATCGCCGTTTTTGAAAGTAACATTATACGATTCGGCCACCTTATAGAAATATGGATCGTATTTAGCATCCGTTTCCTGCAGCGCTACTGCGTGTTTGGGCGAAACTGCATAGGTGTCTATGTTGCCGTTGTGGCTATAGTATCCACCACTGATTTTGAAGTTATCTGCAAGAACAGTAGCATCTATAGGTTGTACGGCTGCGGCAGGTGCAGTTGCCTGAGCCGTAAAGTAACCCCCGTTGATGGTACATTTCGGGGTTGCCGTTGCAGTAGCATAACCGGCTGCGTCTGATTCAGTTACTTCCGCATCTACAAATACTCCATAGGCGGTGTTAGTATGTGCTTTGGCATGAACAGTTACTCCTGTAATAGTTGCAGTACCTGCATTAGCGTAGTTACCGGCGTATGATTTTGAGTTTGAGGCATGGGTGGCGGTATTTGCCAATGTGGCAGCACCTACATAGATGCCATATACAGTGCCACCTGTTGTTGCCTGCGCATTTATCGTTCCGCCATCCATCTGTAGTGTTGAGTTATATACCGTTCCGGCAATAGCAGGTGTTTCTTTAGAAACGCGAATACCATAAACAGTGCCGGTGGCGGTGGCATTGATGACAGGAGAACCGCTTATCCGTGTTTCCCCACTTAATACCCTTATACCGAATGCAGTAGTATTAGCACTGCATCGTGCATTTATTTCACCACCGGTGACAGTAGTATTACCTAAGGAGTATATGCCTTCCGCATCAGTTGAAGTTTTGTTTGTAGCATTTATTTCGCCACCTGAAATGTTGGCAGAGGCAGGATAAACAGCCGTAATACTTCGCGGCTCGTTGGTATCATAAGCAAATACTTTATTAACATACACACCTCTTGTGTTTTTTGTGTATGATGTAGCATTGACTGTTCCGCCCGTCATATTTAATGTACCTTGCGCTTTACTACTTGCAAGTACATATATACCTATTGCTGTAGATGATTTTTCTGCTATCGCATTGACCGTTCCTCCATTGAGATTGATCGTTCCATAGGCGTATATAGCATTCGGAGAGTCTATCGTTTGAGCTACCGCTTCTACCGTACCGGCATTGATGGTTATAGTAGGAGTTCCCTCACTACCCACTATGGCTATTGGATAATAAGGAGCTACAGCCTCTACCTTACCGCCATCCATAGTGAATTGTTTGCCGGATGCCACTGCCACACATCCTGTCAATGGTTTAGGTGCAGAAGTCTTGTTGTACGCTAATGTACAGGTTGCGGAGATGGTTCCACTCTTGAGTATTACATGTCCGTTTTTGACATTGAGCGCATAGCGACGTGAATTGTTCGCCGAGAAGACCAGACTAATCTTGCCCTCCTTCTCTTCCGTATTATCCACAATAGTGAATGTACAACCGGCGAGATTGACCGTTATCAGACCATTTACATCTCCTGTGATGGTATGTCCGTTCAAATCCAATGTGCAAATCTTATTTGTTCCTGTGTAAGTTACTGCAGTAGTGATACCGGATATGTCACGTAGGATTTTAATAGTAGGGTTTTTACGCAACGCTCCCGAAGCAAAAGTAAAGGCATCCTCCAAGAACCAATAGGTGCGGCTTTCTATGCCATCCACGACACTTATGTATGGTTCTGCTAATACCCACTCACCATTGAGATATTCGTAGTAGATAGGCACATTGGTATTGCTTAAAGTATAAAAGAACGGTTCTTTACGTTCGGCTTTCATCCATACTCCGTTGTACCAGATAAAGATGTCTTCGCCTACAACATACGCCTTTTCCGCTTCAGTGTATTTATCTGCCGCATGCCAGTTACATCCCTCGAAGCAGATATAATACTTGGTGGCATCATCCGCTGCGTGATATGCAGGGTCATTATTGTTAGGCTCTAACGCGATAAACTCGCCATCCACCAGCGCTTTCTTCACACCGCCGATGGTATAAAGGCAGTTGATATCTGTCTCACCGAGTTCTTCCCAAGCACAATCAGTCTTGGTGTAAATCTTGTTGTTAGAGCCACTATACATGCCTACTGTTGCTGTTGGAATAAACTGATGCCAAGCCGACTCTGATGTCCAATTATAATAATATCCGTCTTTTACTCCTTCCCACCAGTCTGCACATTCACCTTCTGTTACATTGATCCATTTCATTTGTAGTTCCAAACCGGTTTTGTCATTGGAATAGACAGCATCAGTTGTGGTAGTGGTTCCGCCAGAGCCACTCACTGCACCGCTTGAAATATAAGTAAAGTCGTAGGTGTGATCTGGTTTCTCATTCTGTTTCCCACTCACAAACCATCGGCCGTTGACATTATAGAAAGTAGAATTGTTGTTTTTTACTTGTGTGTAGCTGTCGTCTTCATTATGCAAGTTGGCTGACGCAACAGCCACATTCTCATTGTCAGAGACACCTGTACACATCACTATATTCGTGGCGGTGGGTAGCGTTGAGAAAACAATCTTTCCGCCTCCATTACTCATAATATCTGCGCCACCTGCTGTTGTGTACAATTTGCCGGTCACATTCAATGTACCGTCAATTATCAGTTTTGCATCGTCGATAAGTTCATTAGATGTACCGTTTCCGCGATTCTTATGGTTCGTGAGATTGGTCATCGTATAGTAATACTTTTTGTTGCAGTACTCTCCCCAGTTGTCTTTATCGAAAATATAGACATTGGATGAACAGGTAAGCGTATATCCTGACTTCACTTCAATAACAGCACCGGCTTGTACCACCATCGGTTTGGAGATGGTCGCATTACTATTCATTATGACATGCATACTACTCGAAATGGGAAGATTATAGTCTTTGGAACTGACAGATATACCCATCACGCTAATATTTATTGCATCCAGTTGGGTCGTACCGGACATTTCGTAGCAAACCAAGTCGGTTGTCGGGTTGTACCATTTTTTTAGTTTTGAGTCACTATCTTTCAGCAGGAACAGCGTATTCGTACTTCCGATTAGCGCGAATGAACCTTCATTAGTCGAGCCGTCTCCAAATACATTGGTGTAATTACTGAGTGTAGAACCGTATTCATACGTGGTTTGTACCTCGATATTCTGAATGGTGTAACTTTGAAACGGGAAGAATCTCCAGCTGGAGCTATTACCTTCTATAGTCGAACAGCCTTTCCTCCTCGCCAATCTCCTACAGCAAACATTTCCCATACTTCAGCTCCTGATTTAGCAATGATAGAGCCTGCCCCGACGGTATTATTACCCTGCTCCATATCTTGCCCTTTTATGAAGCCCCAGCAATATAACTTCGCTCCACTATTCAACGTGATATTTCCTCCTTTTGACATATCCATGACACCGCATGCACCGGTTGGGTAGGCGGAAGCCTTACCTCCACCCGCAGACATTATCTGTCCGCCCACACAGATATTACCATTACAAGTAATATTCACTCCGTCTTGCAGCGTCAGGACTCTATACGGGCTTAATGCAGCAGCAGCAGTCACAACAGTGGGTTTCGTCTGATAGCTGTTGCTTTTACTATATGGTACATACAATGTTACTCCTGAGGGGATAGTGTAATTGCTGGTGGAAACCTTACCGTTTTGTGCAACTACTACAGTTTTTGGAGATATGCTTTTTGCTTGATTGATAGCTGATGTCAAGTCGTCATACATTCCGCTATTCACTACATAATAGAGTGCATTTCCATTGTCCAAGCGAAAATCAACACCCACCGTAACATCTGTTGTGAAATTTAAATCTATTTCGGAATCAAATGAGAAGTAATTTTTTGTTGTACCGCCGTCCGAAGAGGTGTACCAACCTGCAAACCGATATCCGGTGGCAGGTGTCGATTTTAGATGCACCACCCCTTGTGCCTCAATAGTGGCATAATTTGCCACTGAAACTCCATTGTTAGTTATGGAAAAACTACCATGCTCAGGCACAATAAATGAGTAGTGAACGATTTTTATAAATTCTGCATAGCAATCCACATCCGTATATACGCTACTATATCCGGTTGGCGCCGCTCCGGTAGTTGTCTTAGTAGAATAAGTTGTCTCTTTTGTAAGTAACTTATAGGTACCGTCAGCATTCTTGCTATACCAACCTGTAAATTTATAGCCGCTGTTTACTTGCGATTGAAAGGTAAACGTCATCGCCGTCTTTGCTCCTTCAACTTCAGCGGTAACGCCGTCTGTAGTGCAATCTTTCCACCCGGAATTGGAAGAGGAGGATGAACTCGCTACTGTAACGTATGCTTTGCCGGCACCATTAGGACACCCTTCTTTTAAAAATGCCCTGCCTCGACCATATCGAGAAGCATCGGCATTCACATTGCTGATGCCGACAATGAATAGCAGCACAAACAAAATGCCCAAGGAACGCATATATAACGCTATGCGCCGTGTGGTTTCCCCTACGTTTAAGTTTTGTAATTCTTTTTGTATCATTGTTTTAATCCGTTTGTTTATTTCGTGTTGAATAATGTTAAGCGTATCCACGTTTTCATAGCCACTAACACAAATGCTATAGCCAATACAATATGCGCATATTCCACTAACCGATGCGGTGCGCAAAGCATACCCAAACTCCATACCAGAACCAATGCAGCATAATAGAATCCCCATTTATCGCGCCATTTCCAAAAGATGGCAGGTAGAGGATTAAAAGGGATGATAAGCCAACTCCATTCCGACCCGGGCAGGGGCGAAAAGAGCAGCCACACCATCAGGCAGCCTAAAGCCGTTTGCAGTGCCAACAGCAACCAACTGATGTACTCACGCTTCCAGAACAGACCGAAAATAGCTAATAACAATAAAATCAGTGAGGCATGAAGCGGAGTGAACTTGTCGCCTTTATACTCATTTACATTTGGCAGCAACTCCCTTCCATCGCTTATTATCGGCTTGCCGGCGATGGTTGCCCGCTGCCATGTGGTAACAAGTTCGCGCGGAATAATGAGTTTATCTTTTTTAGGTAAGTCGGGGTTGTCAACCTGTCCGCCGACAAGTGTCATACCATAAAAACGTTGCCAACCGTTGGGGGAGTTGTCGTAAACAATCTCCCTAAGTGTTCTGTCAAAGGGCTTGCCCCAATCCGGATAGGTTATTTTGTAGTCGGTACCATATATCTTGTTAGCGGAGCGGATGGCGTTATCTACGCTATGCACAATGGATATGGCGCAACCGCGTTTGATGTAGTCGTATGGCAGATAAATGCCTTCATCTACAAGCTCGTCACACATTCGCCACAATTCCGACTTCACTTCTGCTGGCAGGTTGAGCGGGTATTCTCTTACTTCCCTGCCTTCTTCTTGATATAACGATAAATAATCGTCCAATGGCATCACTTCCATTCCCATCTTCAGGTCGTTAAGCAGGAAACGAAGCACTTTGCCCTGCACTCCTTCACTTTCGTAACTGAAAACGCAATCAAGCTTATAGTAAGGACATTGCATGTGCAAAGCGGCATGGCCGAGAATGCTATAAAGCACATCCCCGGGTTTTGCTATCACAAGACTTGATGTTATGAAATCGTCTGCCAAACGGTTTGGTTCCGAGATAGTGTAATTCTGTCTTGTTGTGGAAACATCATCTTGTAAAGAGTTTTTGTCTATGACCTGAGCATCAATGCCATAACTGAATATGAGTAAGTACAGCACAAGCATAACAGCCCATATCTTTGTCTGTAACTTACTTCTCCATAGTGAAATCTTACTCATATTCGTACGATTTATTATCTCTTATACCAAAACACTTAAGTTTAGCATTTCTCTATATCACACAAAAACAACAACCCGATATATGTCTCTTTTTTGGGTATTAGATTAGAAACAAGATATGAGTTGTATTCTACACTTTCTCATACAAATTTAGTAAAAAAATACTAATTTTGCAAAATAAAGTGCATATATTGCAATTTCAGTGCAATAAATTTGTAAAAATTGTACTGTTTTGATGCGATTAAGAATTAGACTGATTTCTACCTAATTCATAATTTTATCCCCCATGTTTTTGGTTTTTCAATGGAAAAGATGCGTATCGTACCTCTATATGCCATAGTGCTGTTATGATTTTATCTTGAAAAAATAAGACTTTTAGCCAAATGTGTGATTTTTTATATACATTTGGCTGAAAGTCCTGTGCTCTTTTAGCCAAATGTGTGATTTTTTATATACATTTGGCTGAAAGTCCCAAAAAATTATGCTGATTTGCGCTTTTCTCTGAGAATGATAAGTGCTTCGTCGTAGATATGAGCGGGAAGCGAGATATGCCGCATAGCAAGACTCTGTGTCCAGCCGATAAGGTCGTCCTCACTGAGTGTGCTGTACACTTCCTCAATCATCTTAACCTGTTCTTCTGTAAATTCCGATGCAGGTATGTCTTTCAAACTATCCAATTCCTCGTCGTCATAATAGACTATATGGTCTGTTACCGGTGGCATCTTCTCACAAACAAGGTGCATACCACAGCAATTAGGGTCTTGAGTAGGCTTTTCTTGATTGTCAGAAGTTTTTTGAGAAGTTTTTTTTCGTTGCCGTTCGCGCCATTCAAGCAGAATAACTATCACGGCGGTCATCAATATGAACAATATGAGTGGTAGCATCTCAGTCGGCTTTGTCTTCTTCAACTACAAGATTATCAATAATGAAAGTCTGTCGGTTAGCCGTGTTCTCGCCCATATAGAACTGCAAAAGGTCGCTGACAGAGTCCTCTTTTCGAAGATGTACTTGGTCAAGGCGTATCTGAGAACCGATAAAGTCTTTGAACTCGTCGGGTGAAATCTCGCCCAAACCTTTGAATCGTGTTATCTCCGGTGCAGGTTTGAGTTCTTCAATGGCACTCAGTCGCTCTTCCTCGCTGTAGCAGTAACGCACTGTCTTTTTGTTTCTCACACGGAAAAGCGGGGTTTGAAGAATATAGACATGCCCTTTCTTGACCAAGTCGGGGAAGAACTGCAGGAAGAAACAGAGCATCAAGAGCCGTATGTGCATACCGTCGTCGTCGGCATCGGTGGCGATGATAACCTTGTTGTAGCGCAGTCCGTCAAGACCGTCTTCGATATTAAGTGCCGACTGAAGGCAGTAGAACTCCTCGTTTTTATATACTATCTCTTTTGTCAGACCGAAGGTGTTAAGTGGTTTACCTCGAAGGCTGAAAACGGCTTGTGTGTTCACATCGCGCGACTTGGTTATAGAACCCGAAGCCGACAAACCCTCTGTTATGAAAATGGCACTCTCGTCGCGAAGATCGTCGGTTGACTGTTTGTTCAGATAGAAGGGTTTGTTGTCGTTCAGGTGTATCCGGCAGTCTCTCAATTTGGGGTTGTTCAGATTATTCTTTTTAGCGCGTTCTTTTGCAAGTTTGGTTACACCTTGTATGGCTTTGCGCTCTTTTTCCGACTCTTGTATCTTCTGCAACATCACTTCCGTTATCTCAGGATGCTTGTGCAGATAGTTGTCAAGCTCGTGCGAGACGAAGTCGTTGATAAACTTATTGACAGATATGCTACCTTCTTGAGGCGATATGTCGCGTGAGCCGAGTTTGACCTTGGTTTGACTTTCAAAGACGGGTTCTTCGATGTTGATGGCAATAGCCCCGACAAGTCCGTTTCTGACATCCGACAACTCCATGTTTTTACCAAAGAACTCTTTTATCGTTCGTCCTACGGCTTCGCGATAAGCAGTCTGGTGAGTGCCACCCTGAATGGTATGCTGACCATTGACGAACGAGTAGTATTCGTCGTTGTTTTGGTCGGTATGTGTCAGTGCTATCTCTATGTCGTCGCCACTCAGGTGTATGATAGGGTAGAGCGGGTCAACCGTCATATTCTCGTTCAGGAGGTCCAAGAGGCCGTTCTTTGAGTAGAAACGCTGTCCGTTATAGCGCAGAGTAAGCCCGGTGTTGAGATACGCATAGTTGCGCATCATGGTCTCTATATATTCGTCGCGGAAGGCAAAGTTCTCAAACAAACCATGCGAGCCGTCAGGCTCAAACTCAATGAGAGTACCTGTCTGTTCGTCGTTTTCGGTAGGTTGTATGCCCGTATCGGTGAGCAGTTTGCCTTGTTTGAACTCCACACGACGGTGCTGACCGTCGCGGAAAGCCTCGGCTGCAAACTTCCACGACAAGGCATTGACAGCTTTCAGACCTACACCATTCAGTCCGACCGACTTTTTGAATGCTTTAGAGTCGTATTTGGCACCCGTATTAAGTAGCGAGACCACCTCCACAAGCTTGCCAAGCGGTATGCCACGACCATAGTCGCGTACGCGCACCTTGCCCTCACGGACTGTCACATCAATAACTTTTCCGGCATTCATGCGGAACTCGTCAATGGAGTTGTCAACAGTCTCTTTGATGAGCACATAAATGCCGTCGTCGGAGTGTGAGCCGTCGCCTAACTTGCCGATGTACATACCCGGGCGAAGCCGGATATGCTCCACATCTTCAAGGTGACGGACATTATCGTCGGTGTATTCTGCTACTGGTATGTTGTTATTTTCCGGCATATTCGTTTGCCATATCTTTATCTACAAGTATTCGACCGCAGTATTCGCAAACAATAATTTTCTTTCTCAGACGGATATCAAGTTGGCGTTGTGCAGGTATCTTGTTGTGGCAACCTCCGCAAGCGTCTCTTTCAATCGTTACGACAGCAAGACCATTGCGGGCGTTCTGGCGGATACGATGGAATGCTGACAAAAGTCGCTCATCTTCAATATGCTCCTCAATCTGTTGTGCACGCTCAAGCAGGTTCTCTGTCTGTTCGCGAGTTTCAGAAAGGATACCGTCAAGTTCTGATTTCTTTTGTTTGAGTTCAGCCGAACGCTCGTTGATGTCGGTTGTTGTAGTAACCTTGTCTTCTTTTCTTTGCTCAAGGATACGAGTGAAATCTTTTATTTTCTTCTGACTCAAATCAATATCAAGTTCTTGATATTCAATTTCTTTTGTCAGTCCGTCGAACTCACGGTTGTTTGCTACTTTTTCTTGTTGCTCTTTGTAGCGTGCGATAGATGCTTGTGCGTTTTGCATCTTGATGTGGTGCTCCTGAATCTTGGCTTCCATCTCTTTGATTTCAGCGTCGATATTTTTCAGACGGGTCTTCAAGCCTTCCACTTCGTCGCCCATGTCTTTCACTTCTTGTGGCAACTCGCCTTGGAGAATGCGAAGTTCGTCAATCTTTGAATCCACTTGTTGGAGTTCATACAACGCACGAAGTTTCTGTTCGTTGGTCAATTCTTTTTCTTTTTCCATTGTTATTTAGTTGTTTTAGATATTTTTTCTTTTTATACTTTTATGCATAGTATATACCGCTATGGTCGGTTTCAGCAAGCAAGACATTGAGCGTAGGGTGTGCATTTTTGAGCAAATCTTTGAATATCTCTTTCGTAAACTGTTCGCTTTCGAAATGCCCTATATCAACGGCGGTTATGCGGTTGTCTGCCCGTTGGAAGTCGTGGTATTTGAAGTCGGCACTTATATACATATCTGCACCTTGTTTGGCAGCAGTCTCTAAAAACTCGCTTCCGGCACCGCCACACAAGGCGATGCGTTGCACTTGTTTTTTATGTGGCTTAGTAAAGCGTACCATCGACGAACGAAACACTTGCTTTATATGTTGAAGAAAAGTGTTTATTTCCTGTGGTTGCCTTAGTTCGCCGACAACGCCTAATCCTATCTCTTCGCTTTTTGTCTGAACAAGCACTTGGCAGTTTTCAATCCCAAGTTTATCAGCCATTTTCCTTGACACACCGTTTGGCGCCACATCCATCGGTGTGTGCGAACTATAAAGCACAAGGTCGTTCTTTATAGCAAGTCTGGTTATACGCTCCTCGTGAGTATTGTCTTGTATCGTTTTTAGTCCGTGAAAAAGCAGAGGGTGGTGCGATACAATCATCTCACATCTCTTTTGTAAGGCTTCCTCTATCACTCTTTCAGTTATGTCCGTACACAACAACACAGAGGTAACTTGTGCCTCTTTCAACCCGATCTGAAGTCCTGAATTATCCCATGGCTCTTGCCAAGAGAGCGGGGCTGTCAGTTCGATTGTTTGGATGATATCTTTGGCGGTCAAAACTCTGTTTTTATCCTTTCTTTGCTCCAACGCTTGTACGAGCCTGTGAAGCCGCAGATTTAGTGGTTTTTACCTGTTGTTGCTTCGGACGAACTTCCGTAGGTTTGCTATCCGTCACTTCTACTTTGGCTGTTTCGTCAGTGTCTTCTTCAACAGTGAAGTCGTTTATACCGGCACCGATGAGTATGTTGTACCAATTGACAAGTTTGCGTATGTCTGACGGATAAACACGGTCTTCGTCATAGGTGGGCAATACCTCGCGGAAGAAACTGCGAAGTTGTTCGTTATCGGCTTTCTTGGCATCAAAGGTGCATTTCTCGCCTCCGCATTTCTCTTTCAGTGAGGTCAGTACATCAGAGAGAGGCTTGTCCTCGTCGGTAGTGAACATTGATATATCAGCCAGACTGACAACGCGGTCGCGTATAGTGGTGGGCATACGCTTGCCATCCAACAGCGACTCAACGATAAGCATGTTTTGTCCGCGGGTAACGAGTTTGAAAAGTCCGGGTTTGCCTGTTATGGCAAGTATTGATTTAAGCATAAAATTATAATTTTTTACATATTTGCTACAAAGTTAGCAAAAATTATTTTATTTTGCAATTTTTTATGCAATAAGTTTCTCGTATGCTTTTGCATCCAAGAGATTGCTTTTTTCTGCAATATCTTTCACTTTTATGCGAATCATCCAGCCTTTTCCGTATGGGTCTTGATTTACAAGTTCGGGTGCGGCATCCAAGTCTTCGTTTATCTCAAGTACTTCACCCGAGAGTGGCATATTAAGGTCGGAGACGGTTTTTACTGCCTCAACCGAGCCGAACACTTCGCCTTGGTCTATGGTTTCGCCAAGTGTGGGGACATCCACAAAGACTATCTCGCCCAATTCTGATTGTGCAAAATCTGTTATTCCTACAAAGGCTTCGTCGCCTTCTATTCTTATCCACTCGTGTTCGTTGGTATAAAGCAGGTTTTCAGGAATGTTTGACATAATATAAAAATTGTTAATTAGTAAATGCTTATGTTTTTGTTGTGTAAAAAAAAAGATAGCTTTGGTGCTATCTTTTTTATTACACAGCATAGGATTAGAGAGCCTCTGCCAAAGCTTTGCCTGCTTTGAATTTAGCAACTTTCTTTGCAGGGATTTGGATTTTAGCACCGTTAGCTGGGTTAACACCTTGACGAGCTTCGCGTTTTGCAACTGCGAAAGTACCAAAACCAATGAGTTGTACAGCCTCACCTTTTTTCAATGAGTCAGCGATAGCCTCAACAGCGGCATCAAGAGCCTTTGCGGCAGCGGCTTTTGTAAGACCGGCCTTTTCTGCAATAGCAGCAACAAGTTCTGATTTGTTCATAAAGCAAAAAAATTAAAAATTAAAAAACATCAATTCGGTCTATATATTGTTAAACCTTAATTTTTTGAATTTCTTTGTAGTAAAAAGGTTTTTCAACTGCAAATATATAATAAAATTTTCGGTTTTCAAATTTTTTTTGAAAAAAATGTTAAAAAATCAATAATTTATCGTATTTTTGTAGTCGAAATAGGTAAAATTTATAAATTTTTTAGTATGAGTGATAATTTTTTTGGCAGTTTGCCTTCAGTTACAAAAAACCTTCTTATAATAAATGTACTTTGTTTTTTTGCAGACTATGTGCTTGAATCTCGGTTTGGTATATCGTTGACCAATTTGTTCGGTCTGCATTATTTTCTCTCACCTGTGTTTTTCATCTGGCAGCCACTGACCTATATGTTTATGCATGCCAATTTCTCGCACTTGTTTTTTAACATGTTCGCTGTCTTTATGTTTGCTCCACCACTCGAACAACGTTGGGGAAGCAAGCGTTTTCTGACATATTATTTGTTTTCAGGTGTTGGTGCTGCCTGCGTACAGACTTTTGTATGGTGGCTTATGTTTGGCGAAGCCGCCGCTTTGCATGTAACTATTGGTGCTTCTGGTGCAGTATTCGGCATTTTGTTTGCCTTTGGTTGGCTATTCCCCGATGTGAGAATGTTTGTATTCCCGATACCTATACCTATAAGAGCAAGAGTGTTTGTTATAATTTATGCTCTTATTGAACTCTTTGCCGGACTTGCCAATGTAAGTGGCGACAATGTTGCCCATTTTGCCCATTTAGGCGGTATGTTGTTCGGCTGGATACTTCTGTTGTGGTGGCGGCGAAACGATGACGACAATATCTTCCATACCAACTATACTTCGCCTACATTGGAAAAGTTGCGTAATTGGTGGAAGCAACACGGCTTCGGCTCAAAGCGTCAAGAAAAGGAATACACAGGCTATCATTACCAAGACCCTGTTCGTGAGTCTAAAAAAGAAAATGATGATAAAGAGATAGAACGCATACTTGAAAAAATTAAGACATCCGGCTATAGCAGTCTGACTGACGAAGAAAGAGCCAAGATTTTTAAGTAAAAACATATATTTAAGCCTTTTGAAAAGGGGATTTTTCACATTGAGTTTTCTTGTTCTGACAACAATAGCGTCACTTCTTTTGTTGTTGGCAGGTGTATGCAAGTTCCTTTCACCGAAATACTTTTTCCCGTTAGCCCTTTTGGGAATCGGTTTTGAGTGGCTGTTGCTAATCAATGCGGTTTTTCTTATTGTGTGGCTTTTTACCGACAATAAGCGATATTTTGTTATTCCGCTTTTGGCTATTGTTTTCAATATCGGTGGTTTACGCAAGACTTTCAGTCATAGCAGCGGAAGGATAAAAGGTGAAAACAAGATAACTGTTGTTTCCTACAATGTTGGTGCTTTTTCGGGCAATAGGAAAGAGATTATAAAATTCTTACGCACAACAGATGCCGACATTGTCTGTTTGCAGGAGATTGTCTGCTCGCCTAAGGTTGGCAGTTTGGAAAATTTGAAAAGCAGTCTCAATTACCCGTATTGTTACATTGATTTCAAGAAGTATCGCACTTCCCGCAAGTATGGTATGGCTGTTTTCAGCAAGTATCCCATTTTGAACAAACATACTATTCAATACGAGTCGCGTACCAATCAATCGGATTATTGCGATGTCGTTGTAGGGAAAGATACTATCCGATTGTTTAACAACCACTTGCAGTCCAATCGTTTGACTTTTGAAGATATACAGGCTTCAAGTGAGATGGAGTCTGTTCAGCGCGTGGGACTGAAACTCAAAGACGCTTATCCTTTGCGTGCCGGGCAAGCACGAGCAGTGGCTAAAGAGATAAAAAAATCGCCCTACAAAGTTATTGTTACAGGCGATTTCAACGATACTCCTATTTCATATACTTATCATACAATGAGTCGAGGTCTTAGCGATGCCTTTCTCACCGCAGGAGGATTTATGTCGTTAGGGCATACTTTTGAGAAACGAGGATTAGGTATTCGTATCGACTATATACTCACTTCACCTCAGATATCTGCAACCGATTTCGTGGTTACAAAAAATAGATTCAGCGACCATTATCCGATTCTGACCACGCTCTCGTGGTGATTACTTCTTTTCCCAATCAATACTGTTGAGTCTGCCTTTGTAAACATCTGAAAGGCAGGTGTTAAGGCTATCCTTACCACCAACTATGAACAGGTTGGAATGTGTGTCGGTAAAAACGGAATGCCGGCTACGGTTTTTGTATGTCTCCGGCAGTTTATTATGTGCAGAGTCCGGCACCTGCCAACTTATGCCCTCGTCGTCGGATACAAGCATTGCGTCTCTCAAATGATTGTCTTTGTCCGTGCCGCCAAACAAGTACAACTTCTCATCATAACTAACGATAGCGGCATCTGCAAGCGGCTCAAACGGGTGGCGTGAACCGGTAAAGTCTGACCATACATAACCTCTTGAGGCAGAGTACTCTACATTCCATCTTGAGGCAGTAAGGTTACCGTCTTTGTCCGTACCGCCTATGACAACTGCGCGTTTGCGAAGACTGCTGCTATAGAAGGTTGTGGTCGTGAAATGGTCTGTAGGGAAAGTTTCGGGGAGCGTCATTTGCTCACGCCAGTCGCTACAGTTGCCTGTTACGCAAAGGGCGAGTTGCTCATCATGACGGGTTATTGCCCAAAGACTGTCGTTGAAAGTAAAGAGCAAACGCTCAAACAATTGTTCTGAAGACTTGCTTTCCCATACCATACCGTCAGACGACGAATACAACATATTCTCTTGAGCATAATATAACATATTTTTGTATGGCAAAATTGACTTCAGTTTTACATCTGTTGGTAATCCTTCAACCGTATTTTCAGTCCATTCGGTAGCATCTTGAGAAGTATAAAGTTTCACTTGTCCGTTCTGAAGTACAAACAAGTAGAACTGCTCGTTGGCATAAAAAGCATGTTGCAGGTCCCCTTCCGCCACAGTATAGATATTGCCGTTCAACTCGTTCCATTCATACAAGTCAGGGTCAACCTGATGTACATTGACATAGATGTTATACCATTTGCTATGCTGTAGGTCGGAAGATATGGCGAAAAGCCTTGTCGGTCTCTGAAGAAAATTGATGGTATCTCTACCGGTCAGTTCCAAAGTATCGTCAATGGTATATATGTTTGCCGTACCTATCTGCTGATTGAATACAAACCGTGCAACAACGCTGTCAATACGGGTGCCGTAAAGAAGTGAATCGATGTTATAAATAAGTCCGGTGTCGGTGTCCAAACGGTTGTCTATGGTAAAAACAGCTGCAGCAAGACCCGGGAAACTGTCGTTTGCTACAAACGTCATACTCTTAAGCGTGGCATCATCGGAGGTGGTAACAGTGTTTTTGGCGGTTTTAATGCAACCGGAAAAACTTACGGCTACCGCTAAAAACGACAATATATAGCAAATATTTTTCATACTATTTTAAGTGTTCTATATTTACATTATTATATTTTTTTGCAAAAATACTTAAAAATGATTAACTTTGCAAATGTTTTTTGAAAAAAGTATGCAGAAAAATACATTTGTACATAGAATTGACAAGGAAGAAATCGATAAAATGCCTATTGTTAGGTTCGAAGGAGAAGTGATTGTGGTTAACCGACATTATATGCTCAAATCTGCTATGGCGTATCTAAACGGACAACCGACTGTTGGTGTTGACACTGAGGCGCGACCAAGTTTTCACAGAGGAGAGCATTTCCCTACATCATTGCTTCAAATTTCAAGTCGTGAGAGATGTTATTTGTTTCAACTGTCTCAGTTAGGTTTCCCGCAAGAGTTAGCAGACCTGTTCAGCAACGAGAAAGTGAAAAAAGTGGGACTTGCCTTCAAAGACGATTTGGCAGGACTGCAACGACTTCGTAAGTTTACACCGAGAAACTGCATAGATGTGCAGAAAATGGTTAACGACTATGGCATAATGGACCTCGGTCTGCAGAAGATATTTGCTATTATCTTCGGCAAGAAAATAAGCAAGTCGCAACAACTAACCAACTGGGCAAATGTGTTTCTGTCGGTCGAACAAGCGCGTTATGCCTCTACCGATGCGTGGGCAACACTGCTTATTTATGAACAGTTATTGCAGACCGAACCACTTGATGAAAAAGAAGTTATACGACTTAAAACCATAGAGTTGGAAAAACTAAAAGAGCATCAGCAACAAATGCTTGAAAAGAAACAACACAGTGAAATTAAGCAATTATGAAATATAAAAGTATCATACTTAAATCAGGAAAAGAGGAGTCAGTAAGGCGTTTCCATCCTTGGATATTCACGGGTGCTATTGCCCGTCAGGACAATCAGATTGAGGAAGGTGATTTTGTCAATGTCTGGACAAGAGACGGCGAGTGCCTTGGTGTCGGACTGGCAGAAAAAGGCAGTAGTATAGCCTGCCGTCTGCTTGCTTTCGGGCAGGATCGACTGCCACAAGATTTTCTTGAACAGATTATAAAAGAGGCTTACGATGCTCGTCTGTCAATAGGACTTGCCTGCAATCCTGAAACCGACTGCTATCGCTTGGTACATGGCGAAGGCGACTGTTTGCCGGGGCTTGTGGTAGATATATATGGCTCAACGGCCGTCGTGCAAGCCCATACTGTCGGTATGCACCGACTGAGAAACCAAGTGGCACAGGCAGTTGTGAAAGTAGTGAAGGAAGTGGAAAATGTCTATTATAAGTCCGAAGGCACTCTGCCATATAAGGCCGATATAAAAGATCGTCAGGACGGCTATCTTATAGGTGGTGAGACAAATTGCATAGCAAAAGAAAACTCGCTCTTGTTCCGTATCGACTGGCTCAGAGGACAAAAAACTGGTTTCTTCCTTGACCAAAGAGAAAACCGTAGTCTTGTGGAACGATATAGTAAAGGCAAACGGGTGCTGAATATGTGTTGTTATACAGGCGGCTTCTCCGTCTATGCACTACGAGGCGGGGCAGTGGCGGTTGACTCCGTGGATAGTTCGGAAAAGGCTATTGAATTGACACAATCGAATATCGACTTGAATTTCAATGACGAAACGCGTCATCGTGGTTTTTGCAAAGACGCTTTTGAGTTTTTGGCTGAGGCAAAAAAGGACGAATATGATTTGATTATTCTTGACCCGCCGGCTTTTGCTAAACACCGCTCTGCCATAAAAAATGCGCTTCAAGGCTACAAACGGCTCAATGCACGAGCAATTGAGAAGATAAAAAAAGGCGGTTTGTTGTTCACCTTTTCCTGCTCGCAGGCGGTTGACAAAGAGATGTTCCGTATGGCTGTTTTTTCGGCTGCAGCAATGACAGGCAGAAAAGTGCGTATATTACACCAACTGCACCAGCCACAAGACCATCCTATCAATATCTACCATCCTGAAGGCGAGTATCTCAAAGGTCTCGTTCTACAAATCAGTTAATAATTGATAGTTAATAGTTAATATAACATTGCGCTTCTATAGTTAATATCAAATATCAACTATCGAGTCTTTGTCGTCCCATTTTTTTATAATTATTCCGTCTTTTGTGAGATATATTTGCGGAATACCTCTTGTAGCAAAGAGGTTATAGATGCGTCTGTCCTCTTGAGCAGAGTAGGGCAGAGTAAGGTTGTTTTCCGTCCAATATCGCTTAATTGATTCCTCAGTCTGCTCTCGTGCAATACAAACGATATTCACAAATTGATTATTTGAGAATTTGCAAATCTTGAATTGTGAATTGTAAATTGTGAATTGTGAATTGTATAGTTCTTGCAGTTTGGGCAGTTCTCTTTGGCAGTCGGGGCAGGAAGTGTTGAAAAAGCATATCAGCCAACTGCCGGTACTCAGATCGTTGTACGACAACTGTGTTCCGTCGTTCAACTCTATTGTAAATTCCGGCAGTTTGTCGCCCACCTGCAAATCTGCACCCTCCGGCTCTTTTTGATTGATACAAGATGCAAATAATGCAGAAAAGAAAACCAAGAGAAAACTTGTTTTTAATTTCATAAAATTCTAAAATATAAGATCCTTCTCTTCTATATCTGTGGCATCAACCATTTTTACAAACATTACAAAATAAATAGGTAAATATAGCATATTTTCATGCAATTCTATCTGTCGCGAGTTTGAAAAAACGATACTTTCTTTAATTCCATATTCCTTGTCTGAAATAAAAGCGTTAAGTGCACTATGTATTTTATAGTCTTTTCCGGACTTTACCTCTATTGGAGTAACGCAGCAACCGTCAACATCGTCGATTAAAAAATCAACTTCCCCTTTTGATTTGTTATCATAGTAGAACAACGGAAAACCATGAGCACAAAGTTCTTGCGCTACAACACTTTCATATACAGATCCTAAATTAACGCTCATTTCGGTTTCCATAACTGCCTTTATAGACATTTTATATAATTGAGCTGTCAGCAACCCCACATCATTAAGATATAATTTCAATAAGTTCTTATGCAATGATTCTGAAAGTGGGTAACGAGGATTGCTGATAGCATTTACTTCGTTTACAATTCCTGATGAAACCAAATACTCAAATTCTTCGGTATAGTTGTCGTATCGATCTCCTTTCTTTCCTTGAATATCTTTCACAACCACACGCTTTTTTTTGTTTTCCATTTGCGAAGGAATCATATTGTATAGCCTTAATATATGCAGTTTGCGTCCTGCTTCACTTTCATATTTGGCGGCATCTTCCCTATATAAATCCATTATTGAATTTTGCACTTCGCGGACGCTTGCTATATTATGAGTTGAAAGATAAATGTTTACTGCATCCGGCAGACCACCAACTAACAGATATCTTTTGAATAATGACATAAGATAATTATGTTGTTCTTCTGTTAAACTCTTATGTTTTAGGAAAGCATCTTTCAAATTTCCGATAGCGTCAGCACCATAGCCGTTAGCCAAAAGCCATTCTTCAAAATCCAACTGATACATCCGTTTTCGAATAATGCTTCCGACAGGTATGGATGTTGTTTTGCGCAAAGTGAGTCCTAACAAACTACCGCTTGCTATGAATCGAAAACGATGGTCTTGTCTAAGAAATTTGAGTAATGTCAGGTATTGGGGATAATGTTGTATTTCGTCAAGGAAAATAAGCGTATCCTCATAAGAATGTAAAGAATTTCCTGCTACAGAACTAAGAGCAAAATAAAAATCATCAATGTTATGTATATTCTTGAAAAGTTGTGGTCCTTCGTCGTCCTCCACAAAATTAACTTCAATAAAATAAGGATAGACTTGTTTTCCTACTTGACGAATAATAAATGATTTGCCTATTTGTCGCGCACCTTCAATAAGCAGAATCTTGTCATTACCAGACCTTAAAAAGTCTAAAATGTACTTAGAAATTTTGCGATATAACATAGTTTTTACACTTTTCTAACGATTTTAATACTGCAAAAATACACTTTTCCAACGAAAAAAGCAAATAAAAAATACACTTTTCCAAAATTTATATGTAAAAAAGATAATTTTTCGCTTAAAATTTTGATTTTTATAAAAGAATATGTAAATTTTCGTAGATTTAGAAAACTCTTTATATGTTTATGCAGTGGCATAAAACAAAGTTTTTAAGAACTTTTAGAAACATATAAAGTGTAACATAATAGCGTTTATTACGCTTTGCTCTTACAAATGAAAACTTGGTAATTTTTATTTGAGAAGTGATGACAAAGTAATAATGAATGTCTATGGGTATGATTGTATGCACATACACAGATCGTCTGTGTTGTGTTCTGGAAGTAGTTGACCGTGAAGGGAAACTCAGTTATAGTCAGAAACTTATCTTGCGTAGCAATATGGCTCGTGCAGTTGCCAATACCTACGGTTACGAGGCATACGACCGTACTGATATTGATATGATTATGAGTGAGCATGATTTTCAGCGGACAGGTTTAGTGAGAGAGGATGAAATCCGCAGATTAGGAGAGATGACTGGTGTGTCGCTCATTTTAGTAACAGAAGCTGTTAAGGCTGATTATAATAACTTATTCGTTACAGCCAAAATACTTAATGTAGAGACAGCGAAGGTTGAAATCTCGGATAATCTTTCTATGGGAAGTGATATGGAGAGTATTGAGCGAGAGTGTAAGCAGTTAGCAACCAAGCTGTTTGAAGTAACATCCAATATCAGTCAGACAGAACGGTATAAGGTAAATCAAGTCAGTAGGAAAGAGTATGAGTATATGGGTAAGTATATGAATAGAAAACAATATGAGTATTTTTTACGCAATAATTGTGCTGAAGCATATCGTCAATACAGAAAAGGTAAGGCGATGTGTACAGGTGGTTGGACTTTATTTTCATTTGGGTTGGCTGGAACGGGGATGGGAATTATGCTATGTTGTATGGGAGACGCTGTTGGAGCAGGTGGAGCACTGATAGCCGTAGGTGAACTAATGACGGGCGGTGGTATAACATTATTCACAATCGATTTGTAAATTGTAAATTGTGAATTTAATTACAGGTTTACAACAGTCTTGTTGTAGTCGTTGACACGAATGACATATCCGCCTTGGACAGGTAGCGGTTGAGAGTATTCCGGACCTTCGACTGTAAGGCTATTGAGCATCTGTCCGCTTGCAGAATAGACAGTTATCTTATCACCACTAATGAGTCCGCGAATATAGAGCATACCTCCATAAGTATAGATGATATACTGTCTGTTGTCGGGTGTTCCGATAGGTACTCCGCCAAAGCGCAACAAGAAGCGTTTGTTTTGCTCACCGTCTTGCAGAGTAACTTGATAGTCTGTTTCTTGCAGATTGATGGTTCGGTTCTTGGCTTTGTCGATAAGCCATACATAAGTGTAGTCTTGGTAAGCATCTCGCTCCGGCAGTGAGAAAGTATAGGTCATCTTGCCCTGTGGCATATCTTCATACTTAGGCAGACTGATACCGAGTGGCAAGTCTGTCTCTACAGGCACTGAACCGGCTAACGACAGGCGTGTATTGTCAGAAGAGAGCATATATAGTTGAGGCATGTCTTTCGTTTGCCATTTGACACCATCGCGCCCTAAATTGTATGTTACTTGTTGTTGAGCGTTCTCATCGGGTTCAACTCGCAATATATCAGCATCGCCTTCTGTGTTTTTGAGAAGCACTAATGGCCGCGGACTGCGACGAACGGCAGCAGGTCCTGCATATTGTGGCAGTCGGAAATATAGGTCTTCGGTTTGACCTACAGTCGCCGTTTGTGTGAAGAAAGCCTCGTTAAGTGACAGCGTCTCGCCTTCTGCCCACGATTGGGCGGTATTTATCTGGTTGTTTTTCAGATAAGTGCCGTCGTCGCCCATCTTGTAGAAGATATGCGGTATGTGCATGTTGAAATACTCGTCATCATCAGGGTCGTCGGTACGATAGTTTGTAACGAGATACGGTATGCCTCGCATGTTCCACCCCATGTCTTCTTTGCGAGTGAATTGCATCTGTTCGCCGTTGTTGCCCGGAGTACGGTGGTCGTACTGGTTGAGAGTTACAATCTTATAGTTGCCACCTTCGGTATATGCATATTGTGTTTGTTGGTTAGCCCAACCGGTGAAACGGATGGTAGAGTCGATAAGTGTCTTTCCGAAGTCGGCAAGCCAACCCATTGATGCTTCAATAGTGTCTGTCATTATGCGTTCCCAAGCGGTGGAGTTGTCGATCATAAAGCGGTAGTTGTGCTCTGAGCGGGTAGTGCCGTTGTAGTGGTATGCCAAGAGTGTGGGGTGGGTATGCTGAAGCAGGAACGGCATACTGACCATAGCATAACGCTGGTTGTTGAAATGTCGGTCGGCTGCCACATACTGCGCTTTTATATAGTTGCCTTGTCCGTAGAGCGAAGCACCGGTGGCAAGATAGGTGTAGCCCGGGCGAAGCGGATTGTCGTCTTCAAAACACGGGTTGCCGGCATCTGTGTCGAGCAGAAGGTTGGCATTGTTCATAATATAAAGTACAGAGCCGCGATGCGGGAAGGCATTACCACCATAGTTGAGAGTATAAGCCTTGCGAAGGTCTGTTTCAGTAGCACCTTCTGCGTCTGCCAACACAGGGTTGGTCTTGTTAGTAGCAAGAACATTCATATTGTCGGCCTCCACGCCTATGCGCCAAGTCTCGAAAGCCCCGTGGTCAAGCCGTCCGCCGAGGGTTCGCGGGTTGCCGAGTATGTCGCGGTCCAAGCCGAAGTTGATGACATATCCGAGCCAAGGTTCAAACTGCTCATTGATGGTTGCCAACGAAGCATACGAAGCTGTATCAACAAGGTTGATGAGATTACTTGTCTCAACAAGTTGATAGTGTAGTGGTTGGTGTGAAGTGATGAACTGTGGCAGGTTAGTAAAATACCCTTGGTTTGTATAGGGCGCAAACATATCCGTGTTATCGGTTGCTTTATTAACGGCAATGGTATGCAGCACTCTTGTAGTTAAATCTGTTTCACTGCTTATCGGTTGTTCGCCTTCGTTTTCTGCTACTACGGTGCAGTTAAGCACAAGACCTTTCTCGCCCAATTTTATCATTGTGGGTGCGTTGTTGTCATAGAATAGGGTATTATAGATAAGTCCTGCTTTCAAATCAACTATAGGACTGGTGTTGGTATTGCCGGTTATGACGCAGTTTCGAAGTGCTATCAGACTGTCTTTCAGTATTATAGTAGGTTGGTCGGCATTTGCTTGGGTTATCTGGAAGCCATCGAGCAGGAAAGCATTTTTGAATTTGTCGGCTTCTTCTGCCTTGATGCCGTTGATGAGTGTTCGCTCTGCCATTGGCGATACTATACCCAAGTGTTTGGCTCTTACAAGGTTCAAATAACGCTGACATTCGATGTCGGTATATTGTCCTTCTACGGGGTCAATCATTGCAGTATCTCCAAAATTCTGCTCTATGCTACCATATACATTCACTCCGTCGCGCGGAATGATACGGAGGTTAAGGTCTTGCGCTTCGGCTGAACCTTTGACGAAGACATAACTGCGACGGGACTCTTCGTTGGCAACATTTCGGTTCATATATGTATATACGGCAGCCACATCTATAGCATCTTGCAGAGCGTCAAGTGAGAAGGCGTTGCGCAACGATGAGCCATCGCCTACACCGTCGCTTTTTATGGTATGATGAACATAAAGAATGCGTTGCAGTACGGCTTGGCACTCGTAAGCACCACGCTCCATACCATTGCCGAGCAGACGAGGCTTACATGCAAGGTCGGAGTCGTTGCGGACAGAGAGAACATCGTGTTTCAAACCTAAGGCGCGAGCCCAATAACTGATGGGCGGAACGGTCGGGTACTTCTTTGAGAAAACGAGCGAACGATAGATGGTTGTGTCAGCCATGTTCATTGTTTTTACCGCCGGTTTCAAGTGAAAATCGCGAGCGAAGACCATGCTGTCGAGGGTTGCCGTTTCGTCAGGATTGACGAAGTTAGGACCATTAAACACATCGTTGTTGATTGTTGACAGAGCCTCATTGCTGTTTTGGTCGAGGCTGAAATCAACTTCAAACATAGCATTGTTTGTAACCGCACCATCTGCTTGTGGGGCAGACATGCGTTTTTGCCAAAGGTTAGAGCCTATAACAAGTTGTGTGAGTGTATCGTTCAGAAGGTCGTCTTTCCAAATGAGCGAGTTATGAACCTGACTAAGATTGTTTTCAAGCGTTATAGGTCGGTTGTTGAGGGCAAAAGTGGAATTGACCACCACTACATAGTTAGGCGTTTCTGCAAGTTTGCCTCGCGTTATGTTAGTCGGGTTGGGCGCAAAGACGGGTCTGCCGGCGTTGGAGTGGAACAGCGAATTGACGATAAGCGAATAGCCGCCACCGTCTTCAATACGCACTGCCGGTGAGCGATAGCGTTGGTCGTCGGTATGAGCACCATTGTTGGCAAACACGCAGTTGGAGATAGTCAGTTTGGGTAGTTCAATAGTATCGCCCTCAACGACTTTCTCTCTTGCCGGATAAAGAGGTATGGTATCAATGATGTTGATTATCTCGTCTTCGTCGTCGTAGCGTCGTTGATAGCGATAGTATATTGCGGCACCGCCACGCTCGTTGAGTTTCTCGCTTTCAAGTTCTGCTCGGCTATAGCGGTTCTCAAACTGCAAACCGTCGAACACGATTGGTATGACAGTGGTGTCTCGTTCAAGAATGTTGGCACGGAAAGTACGGCGCATGTTAATTTTCGTCATATCGTTGATGACAAACAGTTGGTTGATCATCTCCTGCTGCCGGATATTTTCCATGCGGAAGACAGATGGTGTTGATTCGGCATTTCGTCCGTTTTCTTTGGCAGTGTTGCTCCAACCACCAAGGAAAGAGATACTCTTGACGGAATAGTCAACATCTGTTCGTGCCGACGAAGGCAACATAATATATTCTGTTGGTACTTGTACAAAGTATGCCAAACGGTTGTTTACGGGTTTGGTAGGTGCATACACTCCTTCGCGGAAGCATACATACTTGTCGTGGTTGTTGTGCGAGCGCAAGAGCATGTCGATAGCGTCTTGCACATTGCTGGTTGCTTTTTCCCAAGTTGTACCATCAGCCACCACCGACGGGTCTTCTTCTGTTGTTACCCAGACGGTATCTATCTCGTTGCCCGGAATCTGCAGTTGCACATATTGATACTCGTAAATACCCATGTCGATATAGACAGAATCGATACCAAGACGCGGGTTGGCAGATATACGGTCCATGTGTTTTTGGCTATTGTTGCCCTCGCGAGTGTAGAGCATATAGCGCTCATCGTTCACGGGCATGTACGGGAAGTTGAACTCCGTCTCGTAGTGATTAGCGTAGTAGTTGTACAAGGCTTGTGTTGGTGTCTCAAGGAAGCGTGCGTCTTCAAGAGCATAGACGGGGAACCAGTCTTGTTGAGCAGACTCTTCGAGTGTCTCCCATACTTCTGGTGTTATCTTTTGACGCAGGTCGGGTGGCAGAGCCTGTTCTTCATCGTTGTCAAGTTCGTAGTGATCGACATTCTGGAAGGCCTTCTGCTTGAGCCAGCCCCAACCGGCATCGGTCAAAGAATTGATACGCGAGAAAAGCCAGTCGGCATTCTGCATATATCCGTCGATACCTGCTATGGTTGACGGCTCTATGAAGTTAGGTCCTGCAAGAGAGCGGTTATTGCGCGACAAGATGATGTTATGGTCGCCTCGAAGGAAGGTAAACAAGTCTGTGAAGTCGATTGTTCCATTGGCTTTGAGTGGTACTTGTTTTGCACGGAAATCGGTGTATGTGGCTTCCTCTTCGGGGTGTTGCAACCAACCCTCAAGTGGTACGGTGTTCTCTACCATTGTGCCCTCATCGAAAGAGCAGAAGTAGAGAATCATATTGTTATTGGCAAGTGCGCGCATACTGTCAAGTGCCGCGTGTCTAAGTTCTGCCACGAGTGCAGAGTCGGTTGCCGTAGATTGTTTAGTACGGATATACGACTTGAATCCCGTTTTTGTAGGTGCGTCTTCAGGTATTGACGAACTATTCCGAGCCGTGTAGCAAGTCTTGTAGTATTCAAACCATTGATTGTAGAATCTTTCGGATGTGGTATCAATTTTTGCCACATTGTTCTTCATAAAGTCGTAATGCTCGTTGAAGTATGTGCGAGTAGAGTCTGCCACATTCTGTGCATTCGTAGGAATACCTGTTGCTTCGTTGCCCCAGAAGATGCAGTTGAAAGCAAAATGTCGCTCGTCGGGGTTGTTGTATCTTGTGTTGAAAAGAAAGTTGAATATAGCAGGGAATGCTACGGCTTTATTCTTTACAAAATCGCAGTTGACGGCTCTTACTTGTGAGTTCTTTGCCGACGATATAACTCCGGCAAAACCTTGTCGGGGCTCTGCATCATCAATCTTTTCATCACCTGAGACTGATATCGGATAGTTGCCGCGCATGGCCTCGTTGTTGGCGAACAGGCAGTTGTTGACGCCGCAATAGTCGTTTGTTGCGATACATCCTCCTGCCGACCAAGGGATATATTGTGTGTCAAGTTCCGTTACAGGTCCGATGGAGTAGTTCTGTGTGAAGTGTGAACCATAGACATTTAGAGTTCCGTTGCTATAGATAGCACCGCCGTTTCCTGCTACATTGTCGTGGAATTGGCAGTTGCGGACAATAAGTGGCAGGTCGTAGTTGGCAGGGTCGGTTACATTGGGGATAAAGGGGTTGTTTGGGTCGTCGAAGTCTTCGGTCCAGTTGCCATCAACAAAGATACCGCCACCGCGGAAATAAGTCTTTTTCAGATACTCATATTTGGCGGCATCGGCAGCATCAAGTGAGTTGGCATAACCGCCTGTTATTGACAAACCGTCAAGAATGATAGACCGAGCCACTTTGCTCTGCTCACATTCTTCGTCAAACGAAGCCGTATCAGCAGGGTTAATGATGTTAGAGAAATGTTGTGTTTCTTCGTTGTAGTTGCGATATTTGAAAGGTTGTCCGCCAAGTTGCATTGAATCGGCAAAGCAGGTGATGACATGATAAAGGTGCGTTTCCTGCTGGTTGTTGACGGTATATCCCGAAAGGACTGATTGCTGTGAGTATTCCCAAGGCTCAATGACAGAGTTGAAGTTATAGTCGGTTGTTGGGCGTGAGCGGCGGATAGTGTCGGTCAGCACATTGTTGAGTACAATAGTCGTGTCAATTCCTTCAACAGTTAGTGGTATTGAAATATCGTTGGTTTGATTTATTCGTGTGATGTCGTTGTAGGGGTCTCGATATCCTGCCTGACAGTAACTATGACCGTTTCTAAGTCCGTCGATACTACCAATGACGCTTACTCCTTCGGGCACGGTGAAGGTATGCGTACGGATGTTGCTCTCTGCACCGTATGCATTGTGCATAGGTGTGAACTCACCACCTGATACATACACTTCAAATCTTGTGTTGCGGTATTGTTCGGGGTTGCCTTTGCGGATTTTTATAATGTAGTCAAATGCGTCTTGCAGACGGTGGTATGGGTTGAGATAACAGGAACCCATCTGCCGATACATAAGGGCATTTTCAACTTGCTCACGGTTGGCATTATTGACAATAAGGTCAGCATCTTTATTGTTTTGCAAGGCGAGTGCCACCTCACGGAAATGGCGGAAAAAGTCGGTATGAACAACAAAGATACGATACATAACCCTTTCCATATCCACTTTTATTTCAAAAGTACCATTGTATGCACGGGCACCCATTTCAATAAGGTCGTTGTATTTGCAAGCAAGAGTGTCGTTGTCCCATACTGCAGACCGCTTATAGCCGTTGATGTTCCAACTCAGTCGGCTGACACCGGCGATATCGGTTGAGTCGAGTGTTATAAATGTTTTTTTCAGTTCTTTCCAAGCGTCGTAGGTCATACCTGCGCGGGCGAGCGTTGAGGACATCTCAATGGGGTAGTAAACCATCTTGTCAAACGGGTCATGGTGCGACCAGCGCACACCTTCCGACTCTATGGCAGAAAGTTCGATGTTGCCTTGTCCTTCAAGTTTATTTACTTCTACACCTGAATAAACAACGGGGTAGCCGGCTGCGGTAAGGGCAAACTGACCGGCTATGTTGGCATTATCGTTGGCTGTGTTATGCCAAAAGGCGCAACTGTTGATACGCACGCTTGAGTCAAACCAAAGACCACCTGCACGGGTGTTGGCAAAATTGTCGCAGACAGTGGTGGAGATGACATAAGCAGTATCTGTTTCTGTCGTCAGGGGTTGCTCAACATATATACCGCCACCTATGGTTGCTGAATTGTTTTTCACTATCGTACCTGAAACCAAAGCACCGGGTTTCAAGTATAGACCGCCGCCATAGCCTTCGGCTGTGTTGTTTGCTACAATGCAGTTTCTTACATGTGCAAAATCGGTTACGACGGCAGCACCACCTATGCGGTCGTCAAAGTCGGGTGAGTTGGCCTCGCCATCTGTCAAGTATATACCATCGATGACGGCACGGTTCTCTTCGGTATAGAACTCTGCAGTATTGAGTTGGTCGCCTTCACCTATTCGGTATTCGTTGGTGCCGTAGAGGTTGTTGGTAAAGGTAACGACATGATAGGCTTGTCCGGCAGAACCGGTGTGAGAAACTACATTTCCGGTAAAGATGGTTCTAAATTGTAGCGGGTCGCGTTCATCTACTATCCAAAATCCTTCGTCGGGGTAGGGCCAATAAGGATATTCATCGTTTTCATAATGGTAGAATCCTGGTGAATAGCCGCCTAATACCTGCACACCGTGCGGAATGATAAACGAATAGTCAAGCACATTGTCCTCAATGTTGATGTCGTCGTATTTTGTAGAGCGTGTCGGGGTGTATGTGTCAGGGATGGTATCGGGGTTAGTATTACCTGCTTCGTCGCCAGCTATACGCACCTGAACGGTCCAACTCTTGTCCGGTTCGCCTGCTACGGGTTCTGCAGCCACTACAGCATAGCGAGAGTCTGTCATCAGGGCATATTTATATCGCCCGGCAGCATCAAGTACTTTCTGCAATTTTGCTTTACATGCAGCATTGTTAGGCGAGTCGGCAGAGGCATTACCATTGTAGGCTCCGTTATGTGACACATAGAATATGGCATATCCGGGGTGCGTTGTTGTGTCGGGGACAATGTTTTTAGCGCCGTTGTATTCATACGCACCAATATCTATCTGACAGTCTTGCACACGGTCGGCAAATGCCACATCGTTCTGCGGAAGTTCTGCTGTATCCACGATTTGATAGATAAATGAATTGCGAATGTCAGTATCTGATTTCCCTTTATTGCGGAGAGCGGTATAGAACGTTTCGCCAAATTCATCAATACCATGATTAACACAACTTGAGTCTCCTTTGTTGAGCAAACGATAGTCATTGTACAGTTGTGCATTGCCGGTATATTCGCCCGTGAGCGGACTCAAGTCAGCCTCAAATGGTGTGTTGTATTTTGTTGGAGCCTCACCATTGATGTATATGTTGTTGACACCGTAATTATCATTACTGCCTGTCTTAGTGCCGTAGTTACCTACATTTCGGTTTGTAGCATCGTATGGTTGCTTCACTTCCGACTGTATATAACAGTGGATGAAGGGGTTAACGTTTCCATAAGCAGTATTACGGTCACGGATGGCAACGCCATTGTTCCCGTAGATAATCGTATTGGCGACAAAGAGATTCGGATTGGACGATGTAGCTAATGAAATGGCACCGCCGCTGATACTGCCGTTTTCCACAAGAGTTGCTGTGTTATAAGCCACCGTGTTGTTGAAGAACCGAGCAACGCAGAAGCCCAAGCCGCCTGCCGAACCATTACTGTAGTTATTGGCAAACAGAGAGTTGAAACACGTACCCTCATACATAAACATTCCGCCTGCGAAGATTTGCCCCTGTAAAACCTGTGTACCCTGTGTAGAAGTATTATCAAGTACAAAGCAACCCTCGATAGTAGATGTAGCACCATCGCAGAATATACCACCTCCCTTTACGTTTCGACAGGCTGACATATTATGGATTACTATACAGTTTCGTAAATGTGCGCCTTCGTACATATTTACACCAGAACCGCCGCCGTGCGCCATTGCCTCGTCATAAAGAAATCCGTGACGGATAGTAAAACCGTCCCAGTTGGCATCGTTATATTCCACATAATGCGGATCCTCTTGTTTTGCAAGAGTTGCCGCCGTTCTCAGTGCTTTTGTTGCACCTTTCACACGATCGGTATGTGGTAAAGCATCGTTTGAGAAAGCATTTCCCATAACGACAGGATCCCCGATACCGCCTCCTCCGTATGTCGGTACGCATACGTCAGGCATCGTCAGAACGCGTTTGCGAAGTGTTGTACGATGGGTGGCTGGCGTATAAAGAGCATAGGTCTTAACTTGCGGCGCGGAAGAAGATGTTACCGTTGTCACATCAACCGGTTCGGAAGGCACATAGTTCTGACCAGTTAACCAGAACAGATGGACATTAGCCATACATACCTTGCGCCAGTTGTTGCTACTGGTTGAGAAATTACCTGCAGGATCTGTAGCATGCGAACCGGATTCAGACATCATACGGATAATAATATCTCCGTCGGCTGGTTGGGTAAAACTAAACTCGTAGCGGCGCAGTTTGTCGTCCTTGCAATAGACAGCCTGTTGCGCTACCGTATTTCCGTTGGAGTTGAGAATATAGAATGTAATACCGGTGTTTTCATCATTGACAAAACGTGTATAATAAGCTCCTAAGTCAATCTCCAGTTTGTAGTCTCCTGCAGGCACGTTTTTCAGCGTTTGCCATACGCTCATCGTATTCATTACACCTTGCAGTAACATTCCGCGTGGCACCGTTCCAATTTTTGAACCACCGGTATCCAATACATCGCGGCTGGCATCAAATCCCCATACGTTGTAATCAACATTGTTGCTTCTGTCCTCATACGCCAATTCCCAACTCCTGTTCCCGTTCGCATCAGGCCATGGATTTGAAGTGCTCTTGGCAGGACCGAAGAATTGGTACACCACCAGTTGTCCTTCTGTCCAATTCAGACCGCCAAACACTTCGTTGGTCATAGTAATGTGGTTTTTTATGATATTTCCTTCCCTGTCCACTCTGTTTCGGGTGGCCTTTGCGAACACGTTGGTACTTGGAGCCTTATACAACATATCGGCATAGCGGATATACGTAGAAGTTACCTCTTCGCTTGCAGTTTCCCATGTGTAGGTAGTAGTCCGTGTGATGGTTGCTGTCTGGATGGTTTCGGTGTTGGTTATGATGTCTACAGAATAGTCATCATCCCAATACTTAGCTGCGGAGTCGTTAAGGTGCGTATTGTCTTGTTTGGGATTAACATCCGATATTTGCAAGATGGTCTCATAGTCAGTAGCATCAAAATCTTTTGCGGGTTTGGACTTTGGAATTGAGATTACATCGGACATCAATGCCTGACGTTCACTCAAACCCGGAGTGGCATACTTGCCAGCCGGGAAACCGCCCAAAACGGTTACCGTGTCACGCATCACGAATCCCTTGTAATCAGTGTATTTGCCTGCGCCAACCCATACTTGCACGGAATCCTTATGATACAAGGCGTTCGTTTCGGAGGCACGCTCAACAGCATACTGCAAGCCGCTCACATAGCGTTCGGCACGGGTGTTGTTAATCCATCCGTTGGCGTTGCAAGCCGCGATAAATGATGCAGGACTACTATTCCCATAAGTAGCAAGAGTTCCTGTGTAAGGGTTCGCACGCCAGAATGAGCGTGAAGCACCGGAGATTTCGCCATAGGGATAAGTAACAAGATAGTCATACCCGGGTGTAAAACCACCGGGTGTACCACTACTTATCGTCGTTACATCCGACTTAGTTTCGTGATAAGGAGCAAGTGTCTCAGTTCGGTCATTCGGACCGCCACCGGTATAAATAACCGTTTCGGTTACATCAGCATCGGTAGTCAGCGTGGTGGTAACACTCTCTGTCTTTGAAGTTAAATAGGCACGTCCCCACCCTCCGTTGTATTTCTCATTGGTGGTCAGTACCGGGTTACCTTCGCTGTCTAACACGCGGTCGCAGGTAGGCTCACTGTCTATCTGGTCGCCTGCTGCAAGAGCCGGACCGGCAACAGAACTCAATTGATACACCGTATTTCCTGCAATAGCATCGCCCCAACTGGAACCATCGCGTTTGCCGGCACCATCAGGCGTTACATAAACGACTTTTCCTAATATAGGGAGGTTGGTATCTTCAATAGCCCCTATGTCTGCCGCACCACCATAAGTTCGTCTTGTCTGGTCGCTACGGTCGTAGCCGGACATGCTCTCAGGTGAAGCGGAATTGACACACGGGTTAACGTTCATCGGGAAATAGTTGATGACACCACCGTACAAAGGTTTGTCGCCACCAATAGAGTGTCCGATGTTGCGGGCAGGGTTTATGAACGCAGGGTAATTGGCATCTGAACGAGATACGCGTGTCAGTTTTCTTTCGTTATTCTTGACTATTAGCAATGGTACGGTATAACATACATCTGCAACCGATGGTGTAAAGCCTTCAACAAAACCTTTAGGCATAGGAGCGTCAAAGTCAAGTAGGTTGTATGCACCGAAGACATAATTGTTGTTTGTTGCGTCATTAACTGAAAAGACATTCTCAGAGTTGAGGTTGCCACGGTTGTCGAAAGCCTGATGGCTATTAGCAAAAATGATGGTATTGGAAACTTGAATATACCCGTGATAAGGCAGGTCCTGTTCGGGTGCTTCTTCAAAGACAGTCGTTTTATTGTCGGCCTTGAACGGGTAACCCACATTATTAACCACATCGCAGTGGTCAACGCTTATGAAGGCTCGTCCGTTGGCAGTTATGACACCATGGTCCTTGCCTATATAGTCGGCAGTATTGTTGCGGATAATGCAGTTTTCTACAATAAGTTCGGCGCACGATATCTCTCCGTTAGGTTTGGCATATTCGCCATTGACATAAATAGCTGCACCTTTTGGTGCCGTACAGTTGGCAAGCACGCAGTTGCGCAGTTGATTACCAAGCATATCAATGCGTTTCTCGGAATCGGCTACTGCATTGTTGACAAGCACGCAACCACCGGCATGGACTGATGCTGTGGCTTGTATATTATGTGTGTTGCCGTCATAAAGACGGAAACCATCAACTATGGTATGCTCTGTATTGACGAAGCAAACGACATGGGCAGAGTTGTTGGCAAAAGCAAGAGAGTCGTTGCCACCTGATATATTGGCTGTTATTTTGGTGAAATGATTCGACGGGTTTCTGCCTTCTGTTACGGTGCCTGTAAGTGTAGAGGGATATGAGCCGTAAAGCCTCAGATGGCTCAACAGACGCACTGCGGCAGTACGCAGTTCTGTGCCCAAATAGTTACCGCGACCGGCTGTTGTAACTGTTCCTTCCTTGACAAGAATCTGTACATAGTCGTAATTGACATACTCGCCAGGGGTAGTCAGGCTTGGCATGCGGTAATGGTGGTTGACAATCTCACCGTTCAGAACATCGTCAACGACATATAGTTTGAAGTACTCAAGCGCATCACCTATGGTTGAGAGCGGATCGTCCCACGAACAGCCGGTAGTGTCGAACGGCACAAGTTCGTCTTCGTTGAATTTAGGTTTTCTTGACGGGTCAACAAAAAGAGTAGGTATAGGTGTCTGGTCGCCACTGCGCGACTCTTTGCCTTGCGGACTTATAAGAGCATATTTGATTTTTTCGTTTGCACGAACCATCGCACCAAGACTGCTGACGGCTTCGAAGAAGTTACCCACCACATCGGTAGCGGTATGCGCATGACGAATCCACCTTGAAGCACCTTGTATGGCATCTGTTACTTGTACACCTTTTTCAGCAAGTGAGGTGTATGCTAACGGGTGCCACCAACGAGCCAAAGGATAGTATTCAGGATATACTTGAGGATATGCCTCAACAGTTGCACCTGCTTCAATCTTTTGCGTTAGCACACCGGCATAGTCAGAAGGCTTGGAGAAACAAGCATAATTAGCGGCTTTCACACCACTTATGGGCAGGTTGCTTTTCTCAATGGAATAAACCATGTCTTTCAGCGTGTTGCTCCAGTCGGTGATATCGTTGTTCATGAAGCCGGAGTGGTAGATATATATCTGGTGGTCAGCGTCTTGCTTTTGCAAAACTGAGGCAAACTGCATATCGTTGTTGTAGGTACATTCATTTCCCCAGCAAACGGAGTTGTACATCATACCGCAGTTGCGTATGTAGATACCACCACTTCGTCCGTGTCGGCGACCATAGTAGGTTACATCAGGTCCGATACATTTGTTTCTAACTATGGTACAGTGGTTGATAGTTCCACCTTCGTCCAAATACACGCCACCACCTTCTGCATTGGTAGTGTTGTTGCTTATCACACAGGCACTTGCAAAGGGGTAGTAATAACTTATCTGGTCTGATGCTACAGGCTCTCTGCCGTATTGTTGTCTAACTCTTTCTTTCCAAGGGTACTCATTGGGCACATGGCATATAGCAAGTCCGCCACCTATACGGGCGGTGCTCTGTGTCAGATACGAGTGTTTGACAGCCCCGTCGTAGTCGATACAGACGGCTCCGCCATAGCCCTGAACGATACCTACACCTGTTACTTCAGAAGTATGGATATAGCAATAATCGACCGTTCCGCCACCGTCCATATATACACCGCCTCCGCGAAGCGAGGCGGCACACTCATATATAACGCAGTTTAGCAAACTTGAGTTGCCTACCATATATGCTCCGCCACCATAACTTGTGTGCTCGCGTCGAGAGGTTGTTCTGTTAGAAGCGTTACCGCCACGGATGGTGCAACCATTGACGAAAGCGGGAACCTGCAGTGGCATAAAATGTCGGGCCAAAGAGTCGGAAGCAGTGGTTATCTCGCCATTTGTAGCAAACCACACTACATGGTAGGAGTTGGCTGGGAAAGCGGTGTTGTATCTGCCGCGGATACTATCAAAGGTGAAACGGATATCCACTGTCGAGTGGTTACCCGAAAGGACAGTGGGGTACTTGAAGTTCCAAAACGAAGAAACCTGACTTGAGTCTGCCACACCTACATCGGGGCGCGATGCAAGGTTTTCAGTCCATGTCTTGCCATTACGCATAATACGCTCGCTGGGGCTACTTTCTGTTCCTTGAAAGCCGCCATATATGTGCATTCCGCTATATATCTTAAACGAGGTGTTTGATATAGAACCGCCATTAGATTCTGTAGATTCAGACGGTACATAGGTGCCTTGGGCTATATAGACAGAGCCGCTTTGCAGGTTGTTCTGGCGCATATACTGACGCAGATCGTTGATGGCATCTTGCACATTATCTTTGGCAGTAGCCCAAGAGCGACCGTCGTTCTGATACGAACCCGAAGTACTGACATAACGAATTGTATCCGTCTGAGCCTTCGCTACGACAGTTGAAAATAGTATAAGAGATAATATATATAATAATTTTTTCAAATATATAACAAATTTATGATATGTTTTCACCATTGATTTAACAGTTTTATTCTACTTCAATAACTTCGGTGCCGGATTTGGGTTGGGTTAGGGTCAGTTGTCCGCGTACCCAAGGAACGAACACTTCGTCGGCAGCAGTCATATTTTTCCTCATCGTAAGGTTGTAGGTGCTTGTTTCATTCGTTTTTATGCTGAATTGCAACTGCAAAGGAAACACATTATCAACTGTTTGGTAAGGTATAGTGTAGAAATACTCGCGTCCGCTCCACCATGTGCCTGCCACATCGTTAGCCAACTGAAGGTCGTAACCCGTAGAGAGAGTGCCGTGTCGTAGTGCCATAGGCTTGAACAGGTAGCATTCGCCTTCGTAAAGGTTTTTGGCAGTTATGTTTGTTATTTTTATCTGTTGTTGTTTGTCTTGCGGAATGTTCCAGATGAAATCTACCTTTGAAGCGACATGATAGAGCAGAAGGTCGATGTAATTGCCTTGTGATATATCTGTTATTTCACCATAGTAGGTTGTGCCGTCAGGCTTATAGTTGTAAGGGGTGGAGTAAATCTGCCCTAAGAAAGGTTGCAGGGCATCGTCGAGCGTGAAGGTGATGTCGAGTACTTCGTTTTCAGTTGTCGGGTTGTAGTTGCTGAGCGTGAGTTGGGTCTTGCTCATGGCAACATATATCTTGGCTGAACTTATGCCTTCTTTTGGTAGTCCGAGTTTTAAGGATTTGTTATAAGCATATATGGCATTATCGCTTGTGCGAAGTGAGCCATGATAAGTGCTTGTTTCCCAACTGTCTTCGGGTAGTTGTATGTCGGTTTGGCATATCACTTTCTGCGTGCCCGTTTGCAGGCGGAGAACGGCAAAGACATAGGCATATTCGGGATATGCAAATGTTTCTGTCTGTCCCGGATCACCCATAACAGCACGCACTTTATTTGGTCCTAATTGTCCTTCTACGGGCAACGAAAACCGAATTGGCAGTTCTGTTTGTATGCTTATGTCCTGTTTGCAAGAAACAGCAAGCATACAGATAAGTATTATATATAATAGTTTGTTATACAAAATATTCTATTATCAAATATCAACTAATTAGATCCTGACCTTCGTCAGGATGAGGGATATCAATTATTAAATGTTATAGTGTTATAGTGGGATATCCCATTCTCGTCCGTCTTTCCAGTCGAGAGTTACGCTTGCGCCCACATCTTGTCCGTTGTCGGGAGCAACAACTCCGTTGTCTTGCAGTCGTGTTTTGACTATCTTGAGCCATCCGGCAGGTAGCGGGAAGCGTACATGAAGTATTGTTTCGGTTATTGTTCCGTCAAGTAGTGTAACATACACTCTGACAGTAAAATAAGCGCCGTTGTTGTCGGGCATGTCAGGCGATGGCATACACACGCCGGTGAAGCACATCTGGCGGTGTCGCACCGTCTCTGTTTCGGTGCGGGTTGCGACTTTATTTGGTCGCAGAATGTCTATTTGTTCGGTACGGACTGATATTTTTCTATCAAAAAGGAAGACGCTATCGCGAAGCATAAATCCGCTTGCCGTGCCGTCGATAAGCGCTTCTATTTTCTTTACATTATATCCGGCAGTGTCGATAACAAGTGCCACTGCGCTATTTACTTGTCGCAGTTTGACTTCGATGACTTGATCGGCAGTGTCGGTTACTTCAACCGGTAGTGAGGCTGCAAAAAGTCCGGTTTCTTGACTGACGACAGTGTCTTGCTCTAAAACTTGAAGTTTTGCACCTGTACTTTCAGCGGTGTCTCTGACGCTTACCACTGTGTTACCGATAAGGTTGGCAAGCGAGAGATGATGGTAGTTACGAGCAGGAAGGAAAATGGTGTAGGTTGTCTGGTTAGAGTTGATTATATCTGTTTTGTGCAAGTCCATTTGGTCTTCCGGCTCTTTGTAGAACATAATGTCGATGTCGTGAGCATGGTCGGTAAAGATATTGCTCATACGCTCATTAAGGGCGAGGTGTGTCGGCATGTCCAATTCGGTTGAGAGAACAGTATTCAGTTCCAACTCGAGATTGGTTTGCAGACTGAGTTGATACTGCAGTTGCAGGTCCTTACCGCAATTCGACAGGTCGTCATCAATCAACTTGCAACTGTGTGCCAGAGTGGCACACAGCGCAAGTGTCATTATGTTCTTTAGAAGTTTCAAAATAGTTATCCTCATTCCGAACTTGTTTCGGAATCTTTTGAATGAGTGATTGTGATTAGAGAACAACATCAAACTCCATACCCTGTTGCCACTCGAGGTTTACGGATAGACCAAGTTCGAGTTGAGGAACGCGGAGGTCAGGAATAACATTGTAAGCCTTTGTAAGGTCGCCAATGCTCAGACGAGCGATAGTTGCATAGTCTTGAATGAAGGTTGTGTTCAAGCCGTGGTTCTTTGCAGCGTCGGTAACGAGAGCAGGGTCGAGTTGACCAACGAGATAGAAGTGACCACCCTTAGGAACAACCTGTCCGTCAACACCGTGGAAGTCTTGGTCGTCGTTCACAAGTTCGATTGCAATGTTGATAGCCGTTCCTTCTCTTGATTCAAGAACCAAAGTGTTGTTAACCTCTTGATATTCACCTGTCAAAGCGATTGGCGATGTTGTCGGGTCGTAGATAACATTGCTGATAGCGGGGTCGCCTGCAGCCTCTGTGTAAGGAGCGAAGTTCCAACCGGCACGGTTGATAGCACCTACAAATACTGCTGTTACTTTCAGTTTCGAAGCGTCAACCTTAGCGGCTGTTTCGCTTGTGTAAGCAGTACTTGTTGCAGGGTCGATGTATGAGTGTTGTTCAAGCGCAGTATTGGCAGCCTTTACATTTGTTCTGAGGCGTGCAACGGCATATTGGATTTGTTTGGTGATAGCGATTGAACGCGAGGTTACGCGTACATCATCGTATGCGGCAGCACCGTTCTCACCGTTAGCATAAAGGTCAGTAATAACGGCATCCCAACTGTTCTTTGAACTGTATCTGTCAGACTTGATAGCGTCAGCAGCACGCAGTTTGCTGTTTACGAAATAGTAGAGCGATGCAGGATAAACATACTTAGCAATTGAAGGAACATCCAAAGCGCCTCCTTTACCGGTGAAGGTAGCAGAAACGGCTACGAATTGGTTGGTTTGCCATGCAACAGCGGCAGCACCGTCGGGCAGATAAATCTCAGCAGGATAACCATCTACAGAAGCATCAAGGGTGAGTTCTTCATTAGTATTGTCCCAAGTTGCTTTTGTCTCGATAGCAGCGATAATAGCGTCAGCAATGTCTTTGTTTTGTGCAGCCTGTGCGTCAAGTGCCTTATAAGCGAGCATCTGTTTGTAGAGGTCTTCAAGTGTGCGTTTTACATTGAACGACGAACCTGCTTGCAAGGTGATGAAGGCGTTGTAGAGAGTACCAAGGCGAACATCATTGCTTACCATACCGCTCCATGCTTTGGCAGATGGGGTTGTGATGTTGGCATTAGCAACTGCTGTAAGATAAGCAGCGATAGCGTTTGCTTTGTCGTTAGTAGCCGAGCCGTAGATTTTCTTGTAGTCGAAAATCACATTGTCAAGCACGATAGGATCAGCAAAGTTGCTCTTCTGCAGGTAGCCATATTGGTGGCAGAGAGCATCTTTTGTTGCATTATCATAACTTGCATCAGTTGCGATGTCTTTGCCGGCTGTAGCGTCAATGGCTTTACCATAGAAAAGGAAAGCGTTTGTTCCGACAGGAATCTGTACATCGTTATACACTTTAGCATGTTTGTTGCCTGTGTCTTCTGACCAACCGTCGATGTTGGTGAGAGTAAACATGTTAGTGAGTGCTGAAGCATCGTGGGGCACGGGAGTGTCGTTTGAACCGCTCAAAGTTACGGTGTAGGGGATAAGACGAATGCCTTCAATACCACGGAAGTTTTCTCCGTCTGCTTGTACTGTTGCACCCGGCATCTTGCGCATACTACCTACCTTCTGAGGCAGGTTGAGAGAAAATTGGGTTTTCACCATCTCGCCCTTGTATTCAGGAGCGTTGTTCTCTTTGTCCTTCTTACAGGAAGTGAAACCCACTGTACTAATAACTGCAATAGCAGCTACAAGTGCGATTTTTGTAAATGATTTCATTTTCTAATGAATTTAGTTAATAAATGAAGTTAATTATTTCTCATATTTTATATTTTAGATAATTTGGAAACCTTAGATATTTTAGTGTTTCAGTAATTTTAAGTTTTCTTCTGCTTCGGTGTCGCCTGCGTTGGCGGCTTTGCGGAAATACAATATGGCTTCGTCTTTTCTGTCACTCATATATAGTGCCACAGCCATAGTGTTCCACGAGCGCGGGTCTGACTTCACTTTTTCCAATATCTCAGCCGCCTCACCAAACCGTTCTTCCCCTATGAGTTCGATGGCTTGGTTGATGGTCTCTGCCGCTGTGTCAGGCACAAGGTCGTAATAAACTCTGATATAACCTGAGTTACGCTGCAACTTCAAGAGTGTGTTAAGCAAGTATTTATATGTCTTTCCGCCATTGACGGCTTTGATTTTCCGCTCTCTCAGGTCAAGATTTGGCTCATTGTTAATTATATTCAACACTTCGTCTCTGCCGTAGAAGTCGTTGTTCTCGACTTGCCATTTCATCTCCGACCATGCCTCACCGCCGTTAGCAGTCTCAAACAGCGAGTCGGGTATGCTTATGTGTTGTTGTATGTATCTTTGCAGTGCCATACCGCGCTCGCCGGCAAGCCAAGAGTTGTGAGCCTGCTTACCTTCGACAGATGCCAAACCGACAATCTGTATGACGCGCACTTCCATAAGCGTATCGTGCATCAGTTCATTAACGAGATATACAATACTGTCAAGCGTTACGGCATTGCGCATATAGTCGCGCCTTAACTCCACTTTATCCAAGTCGAAATGGACATACAGAGCACCGCTGTCCCGACTCAGTATCATAGTGTTAGAGTATGGTCGGTATTGCGACATCGGGCGTAATACCGGACTATTAAGTCGGTCAATGATAGTATGTGTCGGTATTACCCGTTTTGGCGCTGAGATAGGTATGATAATCTCCGGCTCAACCGTATCAATAGGCTCCGGTTCGGGCTGCGCCTTTGCATACATTGCCTGCTTGCGCTCTTTCCGTAGCTCACGACAACAACCGTCTTCTTCTGTATCAACGAAAAGGTGCACTGTATCACTTAAGAGCCAAGCGTATTGTTTTTCAGGCAAACGCAGTGTGTCAGAAATTTTCGATGGAACTTCTTTTGCACGGAAAAACTGTGGTTCTGCCAGACCTTTCTTTTCTTGTTTGTCAAGCACAAACTCTCGGTGTGCCACTTTCTCGTATCTTGTGCCGCGAATGCGGATGGCGTCAAGGTGAATGGTGTCGGAGTCAGAACAAAGGGTAGGGCGCAGAGTGACTTGCAAATCGGCTTTGGGCTTGTACAGTGGCAGAGTGTATGCTACAACAACAGTATCGCCCTGCAAGTACAGACTGTCAATGCTTTGAGCCTTAACGGTTGATAGTTGTAGATTGATGATTGATATTGCAACTATCAGGAATAATATGTATATCTTTCTTAACATTATAATCTTAATTTTCTTTCACTTTTCGCCTTTTCACTTTTTACCATCTACCTGTCATTAACGGAGCATAATTACAAGATTAACTGCAAGTTTGGGTGCTACAAACCATTTCCTTGGCGAGTCCAAGAGCGAGCCGCATTTACCGCAGGCATAGCGGTCGAACCAAGCATAGCCGGCATCCACACCACCTTCAAGTTCGAAACTCACATGTGGCGAGACTATGAAATGCCAACCATAACTTACACCGGCAGCCACCATATCGCCTTCAAAGCGATTGTTCTTCACAGAAGGGTAGAGCCAACCTATAGGGTATGCGCCACCTGATACATTAAAATGACTGTATGCTACATTTAAACCTATGAAATCGCGCGAAAAAGCCTCGCAGAACCAGTATTTTGGCTCTACAAAGACAAGCAAATGACGCCATTTGTGGTCTTTGGCATCGCTCAGTGGGAAGGGATTGAAACCGACACCGGCTTCAAGAGTCCAACGCTTTTGCAAACGAAATTCTAAGTTCAGATTTGGGGTAAGGGCGGCATCATATAAGAGATTGTTTTTTAGCGCAACATATTGCGCCTTGGCATCCGACACAAAAAATAGGAAAACAAGGATAGAGAGCAATGAAAGCATCTTTATCTTCGTTCCCTTAACAAAATTGAATGATACAATGTGTCGTAAAGTGCTGATAATCATATATATATATA
>JAFVAX010000086.1 GCA_017480285.1 Paludibacteraceae bacterium
AAAACTTGTGTATTCCAAATATTTGTTGTAACTTTGCACCCGAAAAATGCAATTAATCGTTCCCCTCAGGGATAAGAAAGTTGCAAAGACGTATATATGGAATCATCAGAAATATCTAAACAAACGCCCCAGTCCACGGAATTGGCGCGCACGCGCTCCAATTCTTTCGTGACCTTGCTTCCGGACGCTGACCTGTCAGCGCTGGCTGATAAAATTGTGCAAGTGGTGGAAGAAGGCAAGCAGGCGTTAGCTATCAGTATCAATGAGACCATCAAAACGACCTATTGGAATATCGGGCGATATATTGTGGAGTTCGAGCAGGAGGGTAACGCACGTGCCAAATACGGAACGGCCTTGTTGTCCAACCTTGCCAAAATACTTCGTGCAAGGATAGGACGCGGTTACAGCCGTCCAAACTTGAACAACATGCGCAAGTATTATCTCCTGTTCCCAAAATGTCAGACATCTGACAAATCTGTTGCAAATTTTCAGACATCTGACAAATTGACTTGGTCGCATATCTGCGAACTGATCACGATAGAAGATGATTTGGAGCGCGAGTTCTACGCCAAAGAGTGCATCGCGGAAAATTGGTCTGTTGATTATCTGCATCGTCAGAAAGAAAGCGGTCTGTTCATGCGGCTGGCATTGAGCAAGGATAAAGAAGGCGTGCTTGCTTTGGCAGAAAAAGGGCAACAGGTTCAATCGCCGGAAGATATTGTCAAAGCTACTTATACATTGGAGTTTTTAGGGCTGCCGGACAAATACAAGGAAAGCCAGCTGGAAAAGAAACTGATAGACAACATGCAAATGTTCTTGTTGGAATTGGGCAAGGGCTTCACGTTTGTCAAAAGGCAATACCCACTTATCATCAACAACACCCATTACCATGTTGATCTGGTATTCTACCATCGTATTTTGAGATGTTTCGTCTTGATTGATTTGAAACGTGGCGCAGCAACTCACCGGGATATTGGTCAAATGAACATGTACTTGGGCTATTTCGCCAAAGAAGAGAATGTGGAAGGAGACAATCCGCCAATAGGCATTGTTTTGAGCCACTATAAAGACGAACTGATGGTGGAATATGCCACATACGGAATGGACAGCAATTTGTTTGTTTCGCAATATGAACTCTTCTTGCCCAACAAAGCCGAACTGCGCAAGATGGTAAAGAAGATATTAAAAGCATAAATAACCGTCCCCTGCTCCGGGACATTAAATTTGGAGTACTCGCGCGTAGCGATGCGCGATAACATATTGATTTAAAGAAGCGTAAGTAGTAAATATCTTCAATATTTCATTAAAATAGAAGAAAAATTTGCACATGTCAAAAATTATTACTACCTTTGCACCGTCATTTGAGAATGATCGTCTTTAATTGACGTTAAACATGACATATTGAATTATTCGCGTTTGCGATTTATTTGGTGCTCAAGAATGTAGGAAGTTCGAGAAGAAATACCAATAAATAAGTCGGAAACGTCCATAGTGTATATGGGCGTGACTTATCGGTATTTGGGCATTTCCTACAGCCTTTGAGCAGATAGGGAGCGCCTTTTTTCATATATGTTCCTTATCCTATAATTCGCAGACGGCTCTATAGAGAACCGTCACTCTCCAAACGGGGCAAGGCCTGTGAAGCCGCAAGAACAGGACTACTAAATTTATTACCTTAAACCGATGCTCGATGGGATATAAGTGAGCAAAAGAAACGATGAAAAAAATGCTCTATCTGTGCCTAACTTGTTTTGTCCTTTGTTTTACAGGTTGTAAAGAAAGCAATTCCCCATCTGATTCTATAGTAGGAGATTGGTATTCAAGTTATAACATTCTTTCCTATTTAGATACCGACAAAGGAGGGGATTATGTAACAGAAAAGGATTATTATAGTATAGACTTATATATTCATGAGGATCATACATTCTCATGGTCTGCCGAAAAAGGCCGAACTTATGGTACATGGCTTAAAAATGGTAATCTGCTTAAATTAAGTTTTGAAGGAGGTAGTTCTTTATACGAAGATTTTCTTGTTTTTACAGTAGAAAAACTGTCATCCAAAGAAATGATTTTACGCGAGGATATGGGAAATGGCTATGTTGATTATTATTTTAATAAAAGATAAAAAAAGAATAGCATATCATTTATTATCTTCTCTTTTCGCCCGAGCTAACCACTCGGGCGTTTTCTTTGCTGTATAAGGGGTTTTCTATGTCTGCATAACTTAATAATAAATCAAACTCGCGTGCAGAACAAATGCGTATATACCCTAATTTTCTTAATAATCGTACCTCTTTTGTCCATGGCACTTGCCACCGAGTCACCTCCGACTCACCTCCGGCACGATAGACCGACGGGATACCGACGAGATACCGTAATAGAATCTTAAAAATCGTATATTTTTTTGCCTTGCTGGAAATGGTTCACTTTTTAGCGGTTCTCAAGCGTATCTCGTGCGTCTCTAAAGGTTCCCTTGCTACACTTACCGAATCTTAATAATCGTGTATGTCTTGTGTGCGCGTCACAAAGTGCTGAATGAGAATCCATAAAGCACAGATTGAGAATTTCAAGAAGGCACTTTGAGAATTTTTTTAATGCAAATTGAGAATTTTATTTGCATATATTGAGAATTTTTTGTACCTTTGCGGCGAATTTTAAATATACCCGTATGTTTCAACGTCAGCAAGCAGCTGTTCTGCGTTCGCGAATCAGTGAACCGCGCCGTTTTATCCAAGTGATAGCAGGGGCGCGCCAAGTAGGCAAATCAACCATGGTAAAGCAAGTAGTAAGCGAACTTACAGTTCCTCATCTGCTTACTACGGCGGAAGATGCGCCGGACAAGAACCCGGCGTGGATACGTTATGTGTGGCAACAA
>JAFVAX010000087.1 GCA_017480285.1 Paludibacteraceae bacterium
AGGACGGCCATGACCGTGGCGCCAAAGTAGTAGCCACCGGTTATGCCGACTGCTGCTTCGACGTGGATATGGGACCGCTGTTCCAGACACCGGAAGAGGCAGCCAAGCAGGCGGTTGAGAACGACGTTCACGTACTGGGCGTTTCCAGTCTTGCAGCAGGTCATAAGACCCTGATTCCGCAGGTGATAGCCGAACTGAAGAAGTTAGGCCGTGAGGACATCCTCGTTACCGCCGGCGGTGTCATCCCTGCACAGGACTACGACTTCCTCTACAAAGCAGGAGTCGCCGCCATCTTCGGCCCCGGCACCCCCGTCGCCTACTCCGCAAAAGTAGTGATGCAACTGCTCATGCAGGAGTAATGCGTTCAATAGGAGTACATCTATAATACAATAGGTGTACTCCTATTTTTATTTTAATATAGGAATATCGAAGAGATAGTATAGGAATAGACATCTTTTTATGATCGAACTGCTACACACTATTGACGAGTACCGCAGTCTTGGCATTGCAGATCAAATTGACTACAAGAAATTCTACTTGTATTCTATCATCACGCACTCCACTGCTATTGAGGGCAGTACCGTCACTGAGATAGAGAATCAACTGCTTTTTGATGAAGGTATAACGGCTCCCGGTCGCACTCTCCAAGAGCAGATGATGAACCTTGATCTCAAAGCGGCATACGAGGAAGCACAACGCCTTGCTACACGACACGCCGACTACAGCGTTGAGTTGCTTTGCCGCTTGTCGTCTATCGTAATGAAGAACACAGGTAGCACCTACAACACGCCACTCGGGTCATTCTCGGCTTCCAATGGGGACTTGCGTCTTGTCAATGTTGCTGCAGGTTATGGCGGGCGTTCTTATCTTGCCTTTCAGAAAGTGCCGAAGGTATTGCTGGATTTCTGCCATTGGCTCAATAGCGAACGCAAGAAACTGCCGAAAAATGACATCATTGCTGCTTATCGTCTCTCGTTTCTGGCTCATTATCGCCTTGTCAGCATTCATCCGTGGGCAGATGGTAACGGACGTATGTCGCGTCTTGTGATGAATATGCTTCAATATGAGTATAATCTCATTCCTGTTAAGGTGCTTAAAGAGCAAAAATATGAATATATCCAAGCCCTCAACGACACTCGCGACAGCGGTAGTGAAACAATCTTTCCTGATGTTATGTTGCGCCTGCATAATCAAAACCTGCAAACCGAAATCAATGCTTATATGACCTCAATAAATGATATAAATGTCGGGAAAGATGTCGTGAAAGAACTTAGTGAACGACAACGTTTTATACTTGAAATACTTGCAAAAGACAGCAATCTTACCATACCGCAAATGTCGGGAAAGACCGCAGCCACCGAGCGCACTATTCAGCGTGACTTGCAATACTTGCAACAACTTGGTATTCTCCACCGAATCGGTGGTCGAAAAGAAGGTTATTGGGAGGTAATACACCCCTACGAATAGCTGCATTTTGAAATCAAAACTATTTCGTAATGCAGATATCAAGCAACCATCTACGGCAAAAACACGGCAAAAGGACGACAAATGCCAAAGAGAATACAGAGAGACAAGACCAACAATCACGAGCGAATGAGCCAATATTGGCTCATCATATAGTGCTCATCTAAAAGAAAGAATTATGGCAAAAATAGATTTGGAAATACCATTCAGCAGCATTCACGGCAGTCTTGACCATGACAGCGAAATATATTACGCCAAACGACTCGGTACAACCGTTGCCAGCCATTACCCCAAACACAAAGACCCCAAGAAGATTACCGCCCACCAGCACGACCTCAACAACCGATTTGCCAAAGCGGTAACCCAAGCAAGCGAAATCTTACAAAACCCCGAGCTACGTGCCGAATGGCAAACGCGCTTCGAAGAACAAAAACATACCGCCAAGAAACCATACAAACTATTCCGCAATTTCATTATTGCAACATTAGCTAAAGAAATGGTGGATAGAGGATAAAAACATGTTGCAGGATTGGCAAGGTGTTAGTTTTTTATACTTGTAAATTAATCATTATGCCTATTACCAAACAAAAACATATCCGTTATTACGCGCTTGATCGCTGCTTCCGCAACAAGTCTCGTCGTTATTATATTGAAGACTTGCTCAGCGAATGTAACAAAGCATTGCAACAATGTGACTGCGCCCCCATTAGTGAGCGCACGCTGAAAAATGACCTCAATGAGTTTGAGGACATCTACAAGACTAACATTGATCACATCCACGATGGCTATGGTCGTACCTATTACCGTTATAGCAATCCTGATTTTACGATTGAAAAAGCACCTCTAACTGATGATGAACTTGCAAAACTGAAAGACACTGTTCTGATGCTAAGCAGATTCAGAGGTCTGCCACAATTCGGTTGGATGGAAGAAGTTCTGACAGAGATTCAGACCAAATTACATATTGATGGTCATACTGAAAGTATTATTGGTTTTGAGAGCAATGAGTTTATTAAAGGTTTAGAGTGGTTAGAACTGCTTTTTGACTATATCACCAATCAGCAAGCAGTAAAAATAGAATATCAACCATTTGGCAAATCAAAACAATATTTCACCATTTCTCCTTATTATATCAAGCAATACAACAACCGCTGGTTTATATTCGGACAAACAGAAGGTCAAAATACTCCAACTAATTTGGCATTAGACCGTATAACTGCTGTAGAACCGACAAATTGTAAATATATTCCAAATATAGATGTCAACTTTACTGAGTATTTTGACGATGTTATCGGTGTAACCATTCCTAATACACTACCAGAGAATATTTTACTGCGTTTCACTCCATCTCGTCTTCCTTATGTTCTTTCCAAGCCACTACACCATTCACAAAAAACTATTGACAAAGAAAATGGTATTATCGAAATTACAGTCAAACCTAACCGCGAACTAATGGCTCTCTTGCTTTCATTCGGAGAGGATATAGAAGTCATACAACCTGAACACTTGCGTAACGAAATAACTTCAAAAATCCAAAAAATGCAACAAAATTATCACCTGTGCAAATAGATTGCACAACAACGCAGTAATTTTGCACAAAAATAAAAAAAATGACTGCAGAAAACTTCTTTTTAAATTACAATAGTCTGAAATCAGAATATGAATTGCTTTTCGATTTAGACGGGACTTTGTTAGATACCAATTTGGCAAATAGCGAAGCTTATAAATATGCACTGTGGAAAGTAACAGAAACAAGTGACTACCATGAATTGATGAATATACGTAGAATCACACGGCAAGATATTGCCACATTACCAAACATATCTCCGGAGATGTTAAATAATATCATTCAGTTAAAAAAAAGAGTCTTTGTATATAAAATTCGAGATGGATACACATCACCATTCATTACAGAAGAAATACTAAAACTGCATTACCTAGATACACGATGCTGTGTAATCACCTCGGCAGATAAAATGCGTGCTCAACAACTAATAGAATACTATCGGTTAGATAAATATGTTAAACAATTCATTTTTACTGACGATGACGATAAATATAAAGACATTTCTTCAAAACTTGGTGTTGATGCCTCAAAAATCATCTTGTTTGAAGATAATAAGGTTGCTATAGAAAGTGCCATTAATCATGGCATAAACGAAAATTTGATTATTAATGTTCAAACAGATACATTAAGAAAACATACCATTTTACATAATGTGTTTCTTTCTAAAGACACCCAAGCATACTATGGTTTGGATTATATGCGTTTCGGTCATCCTGAGAATCCCGATTTTATC
>JAFVAX010000013.1 GCA_017480285.1 Paludibacteraceae bacterium
AAGAAACAGGCTCAAATAAGAGTCGTTTGCAGCAAAGGTACATATATCCGCGCCCTTGCACGCGACATCGGCACAGCACTTAATTCCGGAGCACATCTTGTAGCTCTAAAAAGAACACAGTTAGGCGAATTCCGAAAGGAAGATTGTCTGTTAATTGAAAATTTTAGATTATGAAACTCTCACAATTCCAATTCCACTTACCCGATGAACTGATTGCCCAATACCCGCTTGACTTCCGTGACAGCGCACGTCTGATGGTTCTCAATCGCAAAACAGGTAGCATCGAAACAGGTAAGACAATAGGCGATATCGTTAATTATTTTGACGAGGGCGATTATTTCCTTTTTAATGATACCAAAGTTTTTCCTGCACGCCTGTCCGGCTACAAAGACCGCACAAACGCTACCATCGAAGTGTTTCTGCTTCGAGAATTAAATGCCGAAACGCGATATTGGGATGTGCTTGTTGACCCTGCTCGCAAGATAAGAATAGGCAACAAAGTCTTTTTCGACGGCAACGAAACAATGGTAGGCGAGGTTATTGACAACACTACATCAAGAGGACGCACCATACGCTTTTTGAGCGATATCGAAGGGACTGATGAGTTTAGAGAATACCTTTTTTCTATGGGTATGATGCCACTACCCTCTTATATCCATAGAGATCGCGAAAATCCCGATCCGCGCGACAAAGAGGATGTTGAACGATATAACACTATTTTTGCAAAAAACAACGGAGCGGTGGCCGCACCGGCATCAGGTCTGCATTTCTCAAAGATTGTGTTCAAACGAATGGAACTGAAAGGTATCAACTGGGACTTCATAACCGATCATATCGGGCTCGGCATATTCAAAGAGATTGAAGTTGAAGACCTGACTAAACACAAGATGGACTCCGAGCAAGTCATCATTCCTGAACGCATTGTTGAACTCGTTGACAACCTCCACGCCAACGGCAAACGACTCTGCGCTATCGGTTGCGATGTCATGCGAGCATTAGAGGGAGTTGCAGGCTCTAACGGGCATATAAAGGCACTCAACGGCTGGATAAACAATTTTATCTTCCCACCATACGATTTCACCATTGCCAACTCTATGCTCACCAACTTCTTTATGCCTCAATCGACCCAAATGATGATAGGAGCGGCTTTTGCAGGCTATGAGAACCTGATGAACGCATACCATACTGCCATCAAAGAAGGCTACCGCTTCGGCGACTATGGAGATGCCTTACTCATCATTTAATAAAAGAGATAATATAACATTTAATCAAGGAGATATTATAAATTGAAAATCGAAAATCCTCACCCTGACGAAGGTCAGGGTCTAAAAAAAGATACTGAAACAAGTTCAGCATGAGGGTAAATTGTGAATTGTATAGATGTCAAGAGAAAGACGAAATAGAAAAGATAGAGGTAAAACACAGGACTCTCGCAAAAAAGGCCGCAACAGTGGGCGTAATACCAGTGATAGAAACAACCGACGCTCACCTGTAGAAGTTCGGCCTATGCCGACAGAACCACTCATAGGCATACTTCAACGAAGTCTGCGCAGACAGGTAGTTGTCGTTGAAAGCAAACAATACGATGGTATGATTTTCATACCTGAAAACAGTTTGAATGGGGCTGTAGCCGGAGATAAGGTTGTTGTTAAAATTACCGACTTCAAGAAAGGTGCACGCATGCCTTGGGGCGAGATTATTGAAGTTCTCGGACCGATAGGCGACAACGAAACAGAGATGCACGCCATATTATCAGAATATGGTCTGCCATACCACTACCCTAAAAACTTAGAGGAGGAAGCCGACAAGTTAGACGCTTTTATATCCGAGAGAGAAATTAAAAAACGATTGGACTACCGTCAGAAAACAACCTTTACCATTGACCCTGAAGATGCCAAAGATTTCGACGATGCCCTTTCGTTAGAAAAGACACAAGACAACTGTTTTGAAGTCGGAGTACATATAGCAGATGTAACACATTATGTTACCATAGGTTCAGACATCGACAAAGAGGCATATAGAAGAGGTACTTCGGTTTATCTTGTTGACAGAACTATTCCTATGTTACCTGAAAAACTGTCAAACGAGATATGCTCGCTACGACCTGACGAAGACAAACTATGTTATTCAGTTATCTTCTTGCTTGATGCTAATGCCAAAGTGCTCAAACATACCATTAAACATACTGTCATACAAAGCAATCGCCGTTTTACTTACGAAGAGGCGCAAAAGCGTATTGACACGGGCGAAGGCGACTATGCAGATGAGTTGCAAACGCTAAATATGCTGGCACAAAAACTGCGCGCTGAACGGCAAAAAAACGGAGCCATTGACTTCGACAAGGAGGAAATGCGCTTTCATATCGACAGCGAGGGCAAACCGACGGATGTATATATCAAACACTCAGGCGAAGCCAACTGGCTTATTGAAGAGTTTATGCTTCTTGCAAACAGGACTGTTGCTGAGACAATTGGTAAGCGTGGTGCTCTCAAAACACTGACCGAAGAGAAGCCACCGTTCGTCTATCGTGTGCACGATGTGCCGGATCCTGATAAGATGCTCTCTACAAGCAAGTTCATCAGTCAGTTCGGCTACAACCTCAAAGTGGCAAAACGCCGTTCGGTCATGAACAAGAGTATCAACAATGTGCTTGAGATGTCGAAAGAAAAACCGGAAAGAAACATAGTTGAACTGCTCATTTTGCGTTCTATGGCAAAAGCCGTTTATTCAACCGACAACATCGGGCACTACGGACTCGGCTTTACTTATTACACACATTTCACTTCACCAATACGACGATACCCGGATATGATGGTTCATCGCCTGCTCGACAGATACCTTGAAGGCAAACGCAACACCGAAAAAACGGCACTGCAAGAGCGATGCGACCACTGCTCCGAACGCGAACAACTTGCAGCCAATGCAGAAAGAGCAAGCGTTAAGTACAAACAAGTGGAGTTTATGCAAGAGAGATTAGGACAAGTCTTTACAGGTATCGTAACCGGTGTTACTGAATGGGGGTTGTTTGTGGAATTAGACGATAACCACTGCGAAGGAATGCTCGCAATAAGAAACCTGCTACCACAAGACTACTATGTCTATTCCGAAGAAGAGTATATGATAAAAGGCGAGAGAACAAATACCCGCTACCGTCTCGGTGATAAACTAAGAGTCAAAGTGGCAAAAGCCGACCTCGCCAGAAAACAATTGGACTTTGTGCTTGATGAAACAGATAATTGAAATCTTGGAATTTTGGAATCTTTGAATAATCATCTATGACCCTTGTATTTGCAACAAATAACGAGCATAAACTATCAGAAGTAAGAGCCATACTTCCTGAAAGTGTCAGCCTGCTAAGTCTTAATGACATCGGTTGCCACCACGAATTGCCGGAAACGGGTTTGACTCTTGAGCACAACTCGCAAGAGAAGGCGGAATACGTTTTTAAGTGGGTGAAAAAGCATATCAGCAATACTGACATCTACTGTTTTGCCGACGATACAGGAATGCAGATTGATGCTCTAAACGGCGAACCCGGAGTATATACGGCAAGATATGCAGGTGAGCCTATCGATAATAACCGTAACATGGACAAAGTGCTTCGTCTGCTTAATGGTAATACCAACCGCTCAGCGTGTTTTCGAACTATCATAACACTTTTTACACCAAACGCTACTATCCAACAGTTCGAGGGACGAATCGATGGCGAGATAGCAACAGAGAAACATGGACAGCGAGGCTTCGGATACGATCAGATTTTTATTCCACATATAAATAACAATAGTCTCACTTTTGCCCAAATGACTGAAAATGAGAAAAACAGTATCAGCCATCGGGCAAGAGCGATGAAAAAACTTGAAGAATATCTGACAACAATAATAAACCCACTCGTATGAAAAAACATCTTATATATCTGCTAATATCAGTCTTTTTACCGGTCAGCACACTCTATGCCACAATGCCAACCGGCAGTTGGCGTATGCACGAAGCATACACGCAAAGCACAAGCATCGCTATAGCACACGACAAAGTTTATGCTATCAGCGACGGCTCACTATTCAGTGTTGACAAAGAAACAACTGAAATACAGACTTATAACAAACTTACAGGACTCAACGATGCCAACATAAATTACATCACTTACGACAACTCTCGCGGACAACTCGTTATATTCTACGCTAACGGAAACATTGATTTTCTGTCCGACAACGGCAATGTCATCAACCTTAATGACCTGAAAGAAGCCAATGTCAGTGGTAGCAAACAAGTGAATAGCACTATCATAAAAAACGACAAACTCTATGCCGCAACGGGGTTTGGAGTGTTAGTGGTTAATCTTAAGAAACACGAAATAGCAGACACTTATTATATCGGGCAAAACTCAACTGCAGTACAAGTTACAGACCTCACAATCAAAGACGATAGCATAATGGCATTGGTTGAAGACGGTATTTATGTTGCTAACCTCAACGACAACATAGTTGACTATGCTTATTGGAAAAAAAATACTCACCTGCCATCTGAAACAGCTCCAAAACAACTTTCTGTTTGGCAAGATGAAACCATACTTCTAACCGATAGCACTATCTTCCGTCTGCACAACGGCAGTTGGCTCAATGTAGCACCAAAATACAAAATCAAATATATCAAGACCAACGCTACAAACCTTCTTGCTCTTACTACAGAAGGCACACTCGTTATCAACAATAACAATCAGAAACTTCTGCCCGTCTATACCAATGCACGAAAGATTGATGGCGAGGGCAGTACGTTTTGGTATGCCGTTTATGGTTCACTCGGCAGGTATCTGACTGATAGCGAGCAACAATCACGATACTCACCTAACGGACCTATACTCAACCTCGGCTATCAAATGCGTATCCTGCACAATCGTCTTCTCATGGTACAGGGCGGTTATTGGGGAGTAGTCTATAAGAGACCAGCAGGACTGAGTTTGTACGAAAACAATAGATGGAACTCGTGGGACACCAACCGTTTCCGACAGAAAAGTTACGATGGTGGCTACTGCTACGATTTAGTGGATGTTGCTATCGACCCAAATGATAAAAAACACTTCTTTGTTGCCTCCTACGGGTATGGGCTATTTGAGTTCCGAGAAGATACTCTCTACCATAATTATGTGGCTGAAAACTGTGCTGGACTTGACAAAATCATTTCCACTCAAAGCAGAGGATATACTTGGATTGACGGTCTTCAAATTGATGCCGACGGTAACCTTTGGCTGCTCGACAATCACGCCGACATCATTCGCATAATGGAGCCCAACGGACGCTGGCATACTCTAAAAGAGAGTACTCTGAGTGGATTGAGCAACGCCGGCGGGCGCTTCCACAATCTCATAATAGCAAAGAACAACCCCACACACAAACTTTTTGTAAACCTCCGTAGTGGAGCCGGACTTGCCATACTTGACGACAACGGCACACCCTTCAACAATGCAGACGACAAGGTTAAATACTATAACACTTTCATTGACCAAGACAACAACCACCTCTCACCTGAATATGTATATTCCTTAGTCGAAGACAAAAATGGTATGCTTTGGGCAGGTACAACTTCAGGTATTCTCACTTTCAAATCATCAACCGACCTCTTGCAATCTAATGCTTGTCAACGAATAAAAGTACCCCGCAACGATGGTACCAACCTTGCCGACTACCTGCTCAATGGTGAAGTGGCTGCCACGATTGCCGTTGATGGCGACAACCGCAAATGGATAGGCACAGAGCAGTCAGGCCTGTTCCTTGTTAGTGCCGATGGACTTGAGACAATACACCATTTTACCACCGATAACTCACCACTGCCTGACAACCGTATTGAGTGCGTTGCAATCAACAATCGTACAGGCGAAGTGTTCATCGGAACATCCGGCGGATTAGTGTCATATCAAAGCGATGCTACCGAACCTGCGGACGACTACAAAGAGGTAGTGGCTTACCCCAATCCTGTTGTGCAAAACTTCGATGGTGTCATAACTATTACAGGACTAATGGATGAGAGTGATGTGCGTATCGCTGACAGTGCAGGCAGGCTTATTTATGCCACACGCTCACAAGGTGGTACCGCCACTTGGAACCTGAAAGACTCTTCAAGCCACAGAGTGCCGACCGGAGTCTATCTCGTTCTCGTATCTTCAACTACATCATCACAGCATATTGCTACAAAGATTTTAGTAATAAATTGATATTGCTATCCTTACCCTGATGCAAGTCAGAGTCTAAAAGATTTTGTTTAAAATGCACTTTTTTTCATAAAAATTTGCTTTTTTGCAAAAAAATATGTATTTTTGCAACCGCTTTTGTGAAAAACTTGTTTTTGAGCAAAAAAAAATCTCAACTTGTTGAGATTTTTTAGAGAAAGAAATTATGTAGGCTTAAAAATTGTGGTAGTAATTTTCTGCGCCGGAATAATTTCTGACGACGGGATGTGGCGCAGTCCGGCTAGCGCATCTGGTTTGGGACCAGGAGGTCGAAGGTTCGAATCCTTTCATCCCGACAGGAATTGACTAACAGTGTGTTAGTCAATTCTGTTTTTATGGTTTCTTATTGAAATTTATACAAAAGTGAAAGATACTACCATTCAATTGGTACTATTGAATGTTTTTGCAAATACTGATTTGCTTTTGAGAAATGTTTGCATCCAAAGAACCCGCGATAAGCCGAAAGAGGTGATGGATGCGGGGCTTTTAGAATCAAATGTTTGGTAGTGGGTATATATACTGCCTTTTGCTGGGCATAACTACCCCAAAGCATAAAGACAAGATGTTCGCGCCGATGAGCAAGTTGCTCTATAGCAGCGTCTGTCAGCACCTCCCAGCCCTTTCCCTGATGACTGCCGGCAAGATGTGCCCGCACTGTCAATGTGGCATTCAGTAGCAACACCCCCTGTTCAGCCCAAGGTGTCAAATCGCCTTGAGTTATAGACGGATGACCCAAATCATCGTTTATCTCCTTATATATATTTTGTAGCGACGGCGGGAAAGTAACACCCTGATTAACAGAAAACGAAAGTCCGTTAGCTTGTTTGGGTTCGTGATAAGGATCTTGTCCGAGTATAACCACTTTAACCTTGTCAACCGGACATATATCAAAAGCGCGAAAGATTTGTCCGGCAGGCGGAAAGACTGTTGTTGACTGATACTCACTGCGTACATACGAGGTCAGCAGTTCAAAATACGGTTTATCAAACTCCGGCTGAAGGAGTTGTTGCCATGTCGGATCGATTCTTACTTGCATATCAATTAAAACATAAATAGGGTTTCAAACGGTTTATATCTTCTTCAGATAATATATCTTGCAGGTTCTCAATACTTTTAAGCTTTATTTTCTTCCTTCTCAAAGTATATATTGCCTCTGCCGTTTCAAAACTTATATAAGGATGCCTTTGCAAAGTCTTGACAGAGGCTTTATTAACATCTATGCAAATAACAAGAGTCGTATCAACCCACAAAAATTGCATAGCAGAATCGAGCTTAAGACCTTTTATCTCACTAAGTTGAGCAATATCGTGAAAGCCACCGAGAGAGTTGCGATAACTGACTATCCTCTGAGCCGAATAACTGCCTATTCCCTTTAAGAGCTTCAACGAAGCAGTATCTGCGGTATTGAGTTCAATGATTGTATCTTTCTTGTTGTATGTGCCTTGATACAGAGCCTTCAAACTGTCCTTGCGATGCTTATACACACTATCTCTTTGTATTTTAATCAAACTGTCTTTAATATGGAAAGGCATTGTATCAATTTGAATATAAGGCAATAACGCCTTGTACATACTGTCTGTCAGCCCATAAACATCGTGAAACTTTTCAGCAGTACGCCAATAGCCGCCTTTGGCTCTGTATTTGAGAATAGACCTCACTTGCCAAGGGCGCAGACCTAAATGAAGCAAAGTCAGGCTGTCAGCAGTATTGGGGTCAAAAGGCTGCAAAACGACCACTTGTTCGTATCGTTTGTTCTTTTCGATACTATCTTGCTGAAGTTGGTATATAAACTGTTGAGCAAGCAGTTGCGAGGTATCTACAGTAAGACTATTGTCCGTTCTATAATGCTCTTTAACAAAGTGAGTTACACATACACCTGCCACAACTGCAACAAGCAAAATGCAAAAACCTATGAACTGCGTTTTAGTCATCTTACAACCGACTCTATTGAACCCTCCTTTAGATATGTAATTATCGTTTCACCCGACTGAACTTCAGATACATTTCTTATAACACGACCATCTTTGGTGCGTGTCAGCGAATAACCCATAGCATATATCTTCTCAGGCGAACGCATTTGTATGTTCTGTTGCCACAAGAGCAGTTGCTGACGCTTTTGGTTGAGTGTCTGCATCATAGCCATCTTTATACGCATTTTATAGCGAACTATCTCATTCTTTTTGGTTTGTACACGACCTACAGTATATTGCCTAACCCTCGTTTTAAGAGTCTCAATATACTGCCACTCTTCCATCATCTTATCAATCAGAAATTCTGCCGCAGCAGTAGGTGTCTTGACCGTTTGATTGGCAACTATATCAAGCACAGAGTTGTCGCGCGTATGACCTATACCTGCCAATATAGGCAATGGAAACTGTGCGCAAACGGAACATAAATCGTAATCGTCAAAACAACTCATATCTGTTGTTGCACCCCCACCACGAATAATCACTACACAATCAAAACTATCCGATTGAGCATAGATTTCAGAAAGTTGCTCAATAATAGATTTCGCTGCCATATCACCCTGAACGATTGCAGGGAAAAGTCTTACTGAAAAGGCAAAATGCATACGATTGTTATGAAGTTGACTTACAAAATCTTCATAACCGGCAGCCTTTTCCGACGATACAACCGCTATCCTACGAGGTATTTTAGGAAAGGGTAACTCTTTGTTGAGGTCAATAACACCCTCTTCTTCAAGGCGTTTTATTGTCCTTTGCTTCTGTTGCTGCAACGCTCCAAGCGTGAAAGACGGGTCTATATTGATAATATTAAGACTGAAACCATAGACAGCATGAAAACTGACCGTCATTTGAAGAAGCACCTGAACACCATCGTGCAAAGACATGCCCGTCTTATCAACAAACATCGTCTGCAAACTACTGTATCTGTTTGCCCAACATACTGCACGAGTCTTAGCCGAAAGAATACCTGTGCTTTCAGCCTTCTGTACAAGGTCGAAATAAGCATGACCGTTTCTTGTCTGCAAACTGCTTATTTCGGCTCTGACCCAATAGGAATCGGGGAACGAGTCTTCCAAGACCGTTCCCACGATATTAAGAAATTCGCTAAGCGAATAAGTTTGTGGCATAAGGATTAGTTAGCCTTCTTGTTGAAATCAAACTTTACTTCAGGTGCCTTTTCTGCTCCGGCTTCTGCTTCAAAGTAAGGCTTGCGCTCGAAGCTGAACATCATAGCAACCAAGTTGTTAGGGAACTTACGAATAAGGGTGTTATACACTTTTGCCTCATCGTTGAAAGCCTTACGAGCCACAGTGATGCGGTTGGCAATACCCTCAAGTTGTGATTGCAATTGAGAGAAGTTTGCGTTACTCTTGATCTCAGGATATCTCTCTACTGCTGCCATGAGTCGGTTCATAGCCTGTGAGAGATCACCTTGAACCTGTTGGAAATTCTTGAGTTGCTCTTCGGTCATGTTCGAAGGATCTATATTAACCGAAGTGGCTTTTGCACGGGCTTCCATAGCACCAACAATAACTGCCTGTTCCTGTTCGGCAACACCTTGAACAACGCCTACGAGTTGTGGAACGAGGTCAGCACGATGCTGATACGATGTCTGTACTTGTCCCCAAGCGTTTTCAACATTTTCTTGAGCAACAACCATAGCGTTGTAGCCGTTTTTCATCCAAATACCGAGTATTGCGATAACTGCTATCACAATCACCCATCCTAAAAGTTTTTTTGACATAATTAAATAAATGATTTATAATTGGTTAGCACTTACATCTATTATTATTTTATCAACAATAGATACCATCATAGGAATATCTTCCTTTACAGTTCTTTCAACAATTTCTGTATCAATCTCGAAATAGTGATGCGCTATTTTATCTCTCATTCGCATTACACCCTGCCAATATATTTCAGGGTAATTTATAAGAAACAAGCCTTCTGTTAATTTGTCAAGATTTTTTACCATTTCACCCAAAGTAATCAAATTCATACAGATAGCATCAAGACACATCATACCACTATGAGATTTTAACATCTCATCAAAATCGGAATACAACGCACTTCTTTCTAATATCAAACTTAAGACATGGCGTATATTCTGAAGATTCCTCAAAACTATATTACTTTTATTCAGCATAAATTCCTTCTCTTTCTATTTCAGCTCTTAATAAAGGGTTCATTCCAGTCCTTAAACGCACCACATCAACCTTACTTTCAAGTAATTGCTCTAAATCGCTGACAAATCTGTCAAGAGTGAGCAATGTTGGCGCAGTGCCATTATAGAAAATATCTATATCGCTATTTTCCGAATAACTACCGCGAGCAACCGAACCAAAAATACCCAATGGCTTGATGCCGTATTTTTTTTGGGCTATTGGCTGGTATGATTTTATTATTTGTAATATGTCGTTTTTATTTTTCATAGGCAACAGTTAGAATTTGCTACCGGCACCGCCACCATAGGAGCGACCACCACCCCAACTACCACCCGATGAGCCACCGGACGATCTTCTTCCACCGCTACCACTACTACTGCTTTCTTCAATTTTAGGAATAATATACTTCACAGTTTGTGTTGCGCCACAGAAAGCACAGCAGTAAGTTTTTATTCCATAACCACTTCTATAGGTTGTTGCCTTTTCCATAATGGTATTACTAACAAAACCACTTGTGGCACCACCGCACTTAGTACATTCCAAATATGAAGAATTTTTCTTGCCTTTGTACGATAACACATGAGTCTGTTTGCAATCTTCACATTGCCATACATCAAACGAGCGAGAACCTAATTCTTTTTCTTTTTTCTGAATATCAGTAAGATATTGATCTCTATCGGATGTTTGAGGCAAAAGAGTCATCTTTTTACCACAACTATTGCAATTAGCGGGATGAAGGCGCATTTCCCCGGTATGTTTGCGTAAAAAGAAATATAAAAATACAATCGGCAAAGGGAAAAGAACTGCAAGCCATAGAGTTGATTGAACCTTGTCGGAATAATTATTAACTGCTTTTGCTCGAGTTTCAAGCAACAATTCTTCCTGCTTGGGTTCTGCTTTTGACATTTTTACACCTAACCATGTAAACACTATAAAAGCCAATATAAAATACCAATCCCACCAGCTGAAACTTGTGTCAATAGGTTTTGGTTTCCAACCTAAAATCAACTCTTGGCGTGCTTCATCGGTCATAAGAGTCTCGCTTATGTCATAACATATCATAGAAACTCCGAGTTCAAAACCCATACATGCCTGATATAACATATCATTTGTAAGGGAATCATTACCTTGTTGCTTATATTCATAAGCCTTATTGAGGAATTCTTTTCCTTCAGATAGATGTCTTTTATTATCTGAAATAATCTGGTAGCAAACGGCATCGGGCAATAAACCTTCAAGACCTGCACCGGTATGAATACGAATATCACTCGTTGCCACACTCAAAAAGACAAGTACGCCCTTATTCCCGGCACTTCCTATTCCCCAGTAGTTGAATAGTTCTTGACAGAAATCAAAGGCATCGTATCTTTCCTCATCAAAACTCCAAATGACAACCACGGCCATTTCAACATCGACACCTTTCTTTAACACCCAACAGATACTGTCAATAAACGCTTCCGCATTTCGGTCGAGGATATCATTAGGGTCGCTTATCCAGCCGTTGTGAGTGGCATCTTTCGGATTAGCCACTGTCTGAGGAGTAAATATCCACTGCTGTTCTTGTGAAAATAGCAAACCGGCAAACAAAGCAAATGCAATGAATGAAAGAAATCGTTTTTTCATAATCAAAAAGTTAGTTAAATGGCACAATAAAAACAGTTAATAAAACGATAAATAACTATTTATTTGCAAAAATAAGAAAAACTTTGTAAATTTGCAACATTATGGAAAAAAAAACAAACAAATATCCTATTATTCGCTTATTTCTTACCGATGTTGATGGTACATTGACCGATGGCGGGATGTATTACTCAAAAGACGGCGACACAATGAAACGCTTTTACACTCGCGATGGTATGGGTATGCAACTGCTCCAACAAAAAGGTATAAAAGTAGGCATCATAACCTCTGAAACAACCGACATTGTTGCCTCGCGCGCTCAAAAACTTAAAGTTGACTACCTCGTTCAGGGTGTGCGTTTCGACGGCAAAGTAAGTGCTACACAGAAAATATGCAATGAACTGAATATCAGTCTTGAGCAAGTGGCATATATAGGCGACGATGTTAATGATCGTGAACTGCTTGAAAAAGTCGGACTCGCTGCCTGTCCTAATGATGCACATGAATCAATCAAAAGTATATCAGGCATAAATATAATGCAATGCACCGGTGGGCACGGAGCTGTTCGAGATTTTACCGATTTAATCTTGTCCGAATGTGTGCAATAAACAACTATGAATAAGACAACCATACGCAACATAATCGACAAATGTTTCCTGAGCGAAAGAGTCGTCTTAGCCGTGGTAGTACTCAATGCCATTGCTATCTTTATGCAGGAACTTGGTGTTCTTAAAACGCTCTTTTCTTTCATTGACTATGCCTGCGTATGGTTTTTTATGATTGAGATGGGTATCAAGTTGCACCATTTTGGTTGGAGCAACTATTGGAAAGACGGTTGGAACAAGGCTGACGGCATAATAGTTATCATCTCGTTACCTACTTTGGTAATGCCGTTTTTAGATATTACAAGTTTTAATTTTTCAGCATTGCTCACAATAAGGCTTGTGCGTATCTTCCGCTTTTTCAGAGTGTTGCATTTCTTCCCTAACATCTCACAAATAGGTAGAGGCTTCCGCAATGCGCTCAGTCAGTCGTGGGCTGTACTTGCAAGTTTTCTTATATTGATTATAATTTTCGGACTTATTAATTGTAGCCTTTATGGTAGTGTCTGCCCAAAATACTTCAGCACCCCTCAAGACTCTATTTATTCAGTTTTTAGAATTGCCACTGTTGAAGGTTGGTACGAGATACCCGATGCAATAACCGCTGTAACATCACCATTCATAGGGCATCTGTCGCGCATATATTTCTGCATACTACTACTCTCCGGCGGAATAATAGGTATGTCGCTCATAAATTCCATATTCGTTGATGCTATGGTAGAAGACAACAACGATGACATTAAACTTCAACTACATAACATTGAAGAAAAACTCAACCGACTGCTTGAAGAAAAAGAGAATAATACAAACAAAAACGAGAAAAACAATAAAAAATAGCAATATGTTTGCATTTTAAGAAAAAAGATTGTATATTTGCACTGCCTAAAATAGGCAACCTAAAATAGGCAACCTAAAATAAGCCACCTAAAATAGGCAATTACTTAACAATCTAAATAGCAGTACCTTATGAGCGGCAAAAAAGATAAATATAATCCATTTTTAGTTAAAGGTTTTGACAAAGATATATTGTTTTGCGACCGTGAAAAAGAGACAGAGCAACTTCTCAATAATGCTCTTAACGGCAAGGATACGATACTTGTCTCACCACGAAAATACGGCAAAACCGGACTTATTTTTCACCTTTTTGATTATATCGAACGAACAAACAAGGATTTTGAAACCATTTATGTTGATTTGTTATATACCCGCTCGCTTGCAGATTTTATCAAAGCATTAGGTGATGCTCTCGTCAAACTTCCGGAACACACGAGTTTCGGACAACGAATCGCTCAGTTTTTCAAACAGTTAAGACCTATCTTGAGTTTTGATTCACTCACAGGCGACCCACAAGTTAGTTTCACCTATCAGACCGAAGCCGACAAAGAAAACACACTTGCAGGTATCCTTGAGTTTATTAACAATCAACCCAAGCCTGTACTGATTGCGCTTGACGAGTTTCAGCAGGTGGCAGAATATCCTGAAAGGATGGAGGCTATGCTACGAGGGCACATTCAAAACCTACATAATCTGCATTTTATATTTTCAGGTAGTCGTCAAGCACTTATGACTGAGATGTTTATGTCCCCTAAACGCCCAATCTTCTCACAGACATCGCTGATGACTCTTGACAAAATACCTGCAGACAAGTATTCTGCATTTATCAAAAGACTATTCATTGAGAGCAATATCAGCATCACAGATGAAGCACTTACATATATTCTTGAATGGACTCGTCGCCACACTTTTTACACACAAAGCCTTTGCAATAAGTTGTATTCATTTAACCCCGAAACGATTGACATAGAAGTTGTTAAGAAAGCATGCGTTGATGTGTTGGAACAAAGCGAGAGTGCTTTTATGCAGTATCGCGAATTGCTTACTTCAATACAATGGAAAATGCTTATTGCCATCGCAAAAGAAGGTGAAGTAACGCAAATCAATTCAGGTGGTTTTTTGCAGAAATATGGAATAAGTGGTACCACTTCTTCCCGTCGCACTATAAAAACACTTATAGAAAAAGAGTTAGTTCTTGCCCTGCCAAATAAGAAACAAACAGTATATCAAGTATATGATGTTTTCTTCTCACATTGGTTAGCAAGAGAGTTTTAGAAAAACACCAATATATGTCAATAAAACTTATAAATAACATAAAATCAACAATATAATATAACAAATATAGATATGAAAGCACCGATTATAATAGCCGAAATAGGTTGCAATCATAAAGGCGACTTGAATATTGCCAAAGAGATGATACTTACAGCTGCTCAGTACTGCAAAGTTGATATAGTAAAGTTCCAAAAACGATGCAATCGAGAACTTCTTAGTAATGAAGAATATAATGCCCCACACCCGCATCCGGAAAATTCATACGGTAGCACCTATGGCGAACACCGCGAGTTCTTGGAATTTACAGCAGAGCAACACGCCGAACTTAAATCTTATTGCGAAGAAATGGGCGTTACCTACTCTACATCCGTATGGGACCTAACTTCCGCAAAAGAGATAGCCACATTAAATCCTAAACTTATCAAAATCCCGTCAGCTTGCAACTTAAATAAGAAAATGCTCGATTGGCTTTGCGACAACTATAATGGTGAGATACATGTTTCCTTCGGTATGACAACCAAAGAAGAGGAAGAAAAAATAGTCAGTTTCTTTGAGCAAAAAAACAGAGCGAAAGATTTGGTGTTATATAACTGCACATCAGGCTATCCTGTACCTTTTGAAGACATTTGTCTATTAGAACTCAAACGCATGCGCGAACAGTATGCTCATAGGGTCAAGGGTATCGGTTTTTCCGGGCACCATCTTGGCATTGCCGTTGACTCTGCTGCTGTTGCTTTAGGAGCAGAATACATCGAACGCCATTATACTCTTGATCGCACTTGGAAAGGTACCGACCATGCTGCTTCACTTGAACCTGACGGAGTAAGAAAACTTGCAAGAGACTGCCGCGCCGTGGCTAAAGCACTGACTTACAAACAAACTGACATACTTGATATAGAGCAGGTACAAAGAAATAAACTCAAAAAAAATCAAATAATATGGTAATTGCTTTCATACCGGTAAGAGGTGGGAGCAAGTCTATCCCACTGAAAAATATCAAACCATTATGTGGCAAACCACTTGTTTGCTGGAATATAGAAGCATTGGAAAAATGCCCGCTTGTTGATAAAATAGTGGTTGCAACTGACTCTGAAAAAATAAAAGAAGTGGTTGAAAGCAGAAAATACAAAAAAACAGTTGTCTATAATCGCAAAGCAGAAAACGCTACAGACACAGCATCAACAGAAAGTGTGATGATTGAATATATACAACAGGCTCAACTAACAGAAAACATTACCTTTATGCTTGTACAAGCCACTTCACCGCTGACTCAAACACAACATTTTACTCAGGCACTTACACTCTATCAATCAAAAAAATACGATTCAATTTTATCATGCGTAAGAAACAAGCGGTTCTTCTGGACTGAAAACGGACAATCAATTAACTATGACTACAAAAATCGTCCCAGAAGGCAAGATTTCAAGGGCTTACTGATGGAAAACGGAGCGTTTTATATCAATAGCGTAGGAAATATCCTACTAAACAACAACCGCTTAAGTGGCAATATCGGAATATACGAAATGCCGGAATATACAGCCACTGAAATCGATGAACCCGAAGACTGGATTATTCTTGAAAACATAATGAAAAAACTTCTAAACTAATGAAGCACATTTTTCAGGTATTCAGCCCATTAACATTCTATATAAGTAAAAGGATTATTGAGGTCAAACAACTTGACCTCAACAATTGCATACTACTGCTTACCCGCGACTACAAAATCCCTAAAAAATATGATTCTTTGTTTGAGAATCAAATACATACATCATATAATGTATCAGAAAAAGAAGGGCGTATATTTGCAGGATGGAAATTTTGGAAAACAAAGAAGAATATCAAAGAGTTTGAAAACAAAATAGATAAATACCTTCACAACAATCAATTTATCTGGTATTGTTCAGTATGTAGCAACGATATATGTAGCCTAATGGTAACACACCGAAATTGTGTCGGCTACTATATAACAGAAGACGGAATGTCGTCATACAGAGATTTTAACCCAAAAACATTCACAGGCGCTAAAGCTCTAATTTACAAATACATCCTAAATGTTTTTTACCACCGTCTATTTGCCGTAAAAGACTATTTTATCTACACCGACAATCCAAAATTTCGAGGCTGTATTGCTACAAATGAGAAATGTTTTCCACTTCACCGACAATATATTGAGGTCATAGGAATGCCTTTTGAAGAAGCACATCTTGACATTATCCCCGATGCAGTAATTTCCATAGAACCAAATTTTGAACACATCGAAAACAATGTTATATTGCAGTTGTATAATAAATTAGCTGAAATAATAAAGAAAAAACAATACAAACATATAGCATACAAATTTCATCCTGTTTTTAATGCTCAAGTAAATATAGAAATCAAAAAGCAATATGAAATAATGCTACAACAAATATTCGGTAAAGATTTAATAGAAATTGACTCTGACCAAAGTTTAGAAAGCATTTTAATTACATATAAATCTGACTTTTACACCGGTAATTCTTCCGTAGCCATTTATGCAAGTACTGCTGGCACAAAATGTTATAGTTTCATAGATTTTCTGTGTAAAAAAGCAGATTATTACAAACAATTTAGATGTCTAATGTACGATTTCTGTACAATAATTGAGATATGATATCAATAATAGTATGCACATATAATCGAGAAAAGTATATCTATAAATGCCTTCAAAACCTCGCAAACAATCTGTCAAAGACTGATTGGGAACTGCTTGTTGTTGACAACAATTCAACCGACAATACCCTAAACGAGATAAAACGATTTGAGCAAGACTATAACCTCACCAATTATCGTTATATACCTGAAACTGAGCAAGGTCTGTCCTTTGCACGCAATCGCGGAATAAAAGAAGCAAAAGGCGACTGGCTCGTTTTTTTAGACGACGATGCTTTTGTTAAGAACAATTATATAGAAAAATTGCAGAACTATATCACGGAACTTCCCGATATGCAAGCTTTTGGCGGTAAGATATTGCCACTCTTTGAAGACGGAAAAATACCTAAGTGGCTATGCCATTGGAATTTATCGTGGGTCTCGGCACTTAACATGGGCAATAAAGTCAAACTCTTTAAAGGATCGGCATTCCCCACAGGAGCAAACATGGGCTTCAAACGAGAAATGGTTGATTTGTATGGCGCTTTCAACACTCAGTTAGGCCGTACAGGCAAAAAACTCATAGGAGGCGAAGAAAAAGACTTTTTTAACCGATTGAAAAGTGGCGGTGCAAAAATATATTATTTACCAGAAATACCCGTGCAACATTGTATTCCAGCCTCACGCACGACCATTGATTATATCGAAAGATTAGGTTTCGGCGTTGGAGTAAGCGAACGGTATAGAACACTTTATATAAGCCGGTTAGCATATTGCAAACAACTTCTTTTGGAAGCGTTTAAGTGGTGTGCTACATTACTACTTGCATCATACTATTCAATGAAACAAAGGAATTATTGTGCAAAATCACTAATCTTATTTAGAAAACAAGTAACCAAAGGTTTACTAAGTGGAAAAGTTTGATAAATAATCAAGAGTTTGCCTATTTTGCAAAATTAACATTACAAACTGCAAAAAATCAAAAAAAGTAGGCATAAAAATAAGGAAATATCAATTTTTTTTTGTAAATTTGCACCGCAAAAGTTTGAAAAACAACTTAATCAATAAATAATCTAAAAACACTTTAAAAAAATGACAAAAGTAGCAATTAACGGCTTTGGCCGTATTGGTCGTCTGGCTTTCCGTCAGATGTTTGAAGCAGAAGGTTATGAAGTAGTTGCAATCAACGACTTGACAAGTCCTAAAATGCTTGCTCACCTCTTGAAGTATGACACAGCACAAGGCGGTTTCGCCGGCAAATTCGGTGAAGGCAAACACACTGTAAGCCACAAAGATGCTGTTTTGGCAGAAGATGGCAAGACCGTTCTTACCCCGGGTTCAATCACCGTTGACGGCAAAGAAATCACTATTTATGCTATGCCTAACGCAGCAGACCTTCCTTGGGGCAAACTCGGCGTTGATGTAGTTTTGGAGTGCACAGGCTTCTATACCAGCAAAGCCAAAGCAGAAGCTCATATCAAAGCAGGCGCAAAGAAAGTTGTTATCTCCGCTCCCGCAGGCAACGACCTTCCAACCATCGTTTACAATGTAAACCACAAGACTCTTACTCCGGCTGACACTGTTATCTCAGCTGCATCTTGCACAACCAACTGCCTTGCTCCTATGGCAGCTGCTCTTAACAACTACGCTCCTATCTGCAGTGGTATAATGTCAACTATCCACGCTTACACTGGCGACCAAATGATTCTTGACGGACCTCAACGCAAAGGCGATCTCCGTCGTAGCCGTGCAGGTGCTCAAAACATCGTTCCTAACTCAACAGGTGCTGCAAAAGCTATCGGTTTGGTTATTCCTGAACTCAACGGCAAACTTATCGGTTCTGCACAACGCGTTCCGACTCCAACCGGTTCAACAACCATCCTTATCGCAGTTGTTAAAGGTAAAGACATCACCAAAGAAGGTATCAACGCTGCTATGAAAGCTGCTCAAACAGAGAGCTTCGGCTACTGCGAAGACGAAATCGTTTCGAGCGATGTTATCGGTATGCGTTTCGGCTCACTCTTTGACGCTACTCAAACAATGGTTTCAAAGATTGATGACGATACATATCAAGTACAAGTTGTTAGCTGGTATGACAACGAAAACAGCTACACCAGCCAAATGGTTCGTACTATCAAATACTTGGCAGAACTCAAATAATACTGAGTTTGACAATATTTTGAAAAAAAGGTGGTTTCGTACCACCTTTTTTTGTATTCTGCCAAAATGGCAGACTTTTTACAAATGGCACACACATTGCTCATAAACAGGAAAAACTTGTAAAAAAATCAAATAAACCAAAATAACAGATACCACTATGAGCAACGAGAATTTGAAAAAGTACGCCATAGACCTCTGTGAGAGGGCTCGTACAGGCAAACTTGACCCTGTTATAGGTCGAGATGAAGAGATCCGTCGTGTGCTCCAGATATTGAGCCGACGAACAAAAAACAATCCTATTTTAATAGGCGAACCTGGTGTGGGTAAGACGGCTATTGCCGAAGGACTTGCACACCGTATCATACGAGGCGATGTGCCTGAAAATTTGAAACACAAGCAACTCTATTCGCTTGATATGGGCGCACTTATTGCAGGTGCGAAGTATCAAGGCGAGTTTGAAGAGCGGCTTAAAGGTGTTGTAAATGAGGTCATTCAAGCCAACGGCGAGATAATCTTGTTTATCGATGAGATTCACACGCTTGTCGGTGCAGGTCAGACGGCAGGAGCGATGGATGCAGCCAACATACTTAAACCTGCTCTTGCGCGTGGCGACTTGCGTTGTATTGGTGCCACTACACTCAACGAGTACCAGAAGTATTTTGAGAAAGATAAGGCTCTTGAACGCCGATTCCAAATAGTGATGGTCAATGAACCGGACGAAGCATCCACGATAAGTATTCTTCGCGGCTTGAAGGAGCGTTATGAGAACCACCATAAAGTGCGTATTCAAGACGACGCTATCGTAGCAGCCGTGCAACTCTCAACTCGCTATATCTCCGACCGTTTCTTGCCGGACAAAGCCATCGACCTTATTGATGAGGCGGCAGCCAAACTGCGTCTTGAGATGGACAGCGTACCTGAAGAACTTGACACTCTCAACCGTCAAATCAAGCAACTTGAGATTGAGAAAGCCTCAATGCGCTCTACAAGCAAAGACGACAAGACCAACAGCCGCTTGCAGGTAATCAACGAGAAACTTGAGAGCCTTAAGAAAGAAGCGACTCTCATGCGTGAGCGTTGGAATAAGGAGAAAGAGCATATCAATACCATACAGCAAGAGAAAATCCGTATTGAGCAACTACGCCACGAGGCTGAAACGGCAGAACGAGAAGGTAACTACAACCGTGTGGCTGAAATACGCTACGGACTTATCCCACAAGCGGAAGAGAGTATCAAAAACGCTCAAATTGCACTTCATTCTAATGGGAAAACCGATAATAACGAAAACAACCTTTTAATCAAAGAAGAGGTTGATGAAGACGATATAGCAGAAGTAGTAAGCCGCTGGACCGGCATTCCGGTGCAAAAGATGCTACAGTCCGAACGCGACAAACTCTTGCATCTTGAAGAGGAACAGCACAAACGCGTTATCGGGCAAGACGATGCTATACGTGCCGTCAGCGATGCTATACGCCGTAGCCGTGCTGGTCTGCAAGACCCGAAACGACCTATTGGAAGTTTTATCTTCCTCGGCACTACAGGTGTCGGAAAAACCGAACTTGCCAAGGCACTTGCAGACTATCTGTTCGACGATGAGAACATGATGACGCGAATTGATATGTCGGAGTATCAGGAGAAGTTCTCTGCCACCCGTCTTATTGGTGCCCCTCCGGGATATGTAGGTTATGATGAAGGCGGACAACTGACAGAAGCCATCAGACGGAAACCTTACTCTGTTGTATTGTTCGACGAGATTGAGAAAGCCCATCATGATGTATTCAATGTACTTTTGCAGGTGCTTGACGATGGCAGGCTGACCGACAACAAAGGTCGTACTGTCAATTTCAAAAACACTATCATCATAATGACCTCTAACCTCGGTTCGGCTTTGATAAGAGAGAACGAAGAGAAAGGTATTGACAGTGAGCAAACCAAAGCACAAGTAATGGAGATGCTACGACAAACCATCCGTCCTGAGTTCCTTAATCGTATTGACGAGATAATAATGTTCTCGCAACTCAACGAGAAAGAGATACAAGAGGTTGTAGGTCTGCAAATCAGCCAAATCCACAAGATGCTTCACGACAACGGCATAGAACTTCGTGTTACTGACGACGCGATCCACTATATAGCCCATGCAGGTTACGACCCGCAGTTTGGTGCCCGTCCTGTTAAGCGTGCTTTGCAGACCTTAGTGCTTAACGAATTGAGTAAGCAGATAATAAGCGGTAAAGTCAATCATACAGAGCCTGTTGTGGTTGATGTCAAAAACGGAGAACTCAGTTTTAGCAACTAATAGTAACTCGACTGAGCAAACCTAATAGAAAAAATAGTAATAAAAAACACGCGACTTCGAAATGTTGCGTGTTTTTTTATGCTAATTGAAGAATATGCCAAAAATTTGCAAATAAGTTCTGTTTTTTGTATCTTTGTGTGAGAAATAAAAGTATAACGAATAAAGTTAGATTGTATGAGAGTTGCTATTGTTGGAGCGTCAGGTGCAGTAGGTCAGGAATTGCTCAAAGTACTTGCAGAACGCCATTTCCCCATAACATCACTTCGTCTGTTCGGTTCGAAACGAAGTGCTGGCAGTAAATATAGTTTTTTAGGTAAAGACATTGTTGTAGAAGAATTACAACACGGTAATCAGTTTAAGGACATAGATATTGCCTTTGTCTCGGCAGGTGCTTCTGTGTCAGAACAATATGCAGATGACATTACTCGCTTTGGTGCGATAATGATTGATAATAGTCGTGCTTTCCGTATGGACGAAAATGTACCACTCGTAGTACCGGAAGTCAATCCGCAAGATGCTCTGAATACCCCAAAGAATATCATTGCTAATCCCAATTGCACTACCATTCAAATGGTTGTAGCACTCAACGCACTTAAGTCATTAGGACAGATACAAAAAGTACATGTAGCAACATATCAGGCAGCGTCGGGTGCCGGAGCACAGGCAATGCAAGAGCTTATCAACCAATATAAAGAAGCTCTTGAAGGTAAAGAGGTTCATTATGAAAAGTTCGCTCACCAGTTGGCATTCAATATGATACCACATATTGACAGTTTTCTTGACAACGACTATACCCGTGAAGAGATGAAGATGCACTTTGAGACAAGAAAAATTATGCACTCCGACATTATGGTTTCGGCAACATGTGTGCGTGTACCATCGCTACGAGCCCATTCTGAAAGTATTTGGGTGGAATTTGACCGTCCTGTCAGTGCCGAAAATGCCAAAGAAGCCTTTAAGAAAGCCGACGATTGCATACTTGTAGATAACCCTAAAAACAATGAATATCCGATGCCTCTTTTTGTATCAGGCAAAGACGAAGTTTATATAGGCAGGGTGAGACAAGATATAACTAATCCCAATGGTATCACTTTTTGGTGTGTCGGCGACCAGATACGCAAGGGTGCCGCGCTTAATGCAGTGCAGATTGCAGAGTTTTATTTAACTTTCCAAGCCCAACCTAAATTAAGAGAGAGTGTCATCGGATTAGAGTTTCCGAAATAGTCGGTTTTGCGGTCGCTATATATACTACCCAAAGAATAAGCAAACCTTATTTCTAAGAAATAAGTACCGGCTTTCTTAGACATATACTCCACCCCCGTTCCGGCGGTTACACCCCAGTCAAACGGACGGTCAATCTTGCCATATTGCATCATCTCGTCATCTTCAATAACCACACTTTCAGGTATATCCCCCTTATGGTCTTTAATGCAATAACCAATTTGCGGACCTACATTGAAAAACCAATACGCACCTTTCTTACCAACATACAAGTGAAAAAGAATCGGCAATTCCAAATAGTCTAAACGCCTGCTGTAAGATGTGTTCTTCTCATGCCAACCGCGCTGTTGATAATCTAACTCCATCTGGAAAGCACAATACTTATGGCCATAATATCTAAAGAACACACCGGCATTAGGTGCTAACAAGCATTTGCCTACCGATTGACTGACTGTTGGGGAAAACATTACCATTGAGGCAGTTACCCCTCCGTGAAAGCCAAGATAAAATTCAGGTTTCTCCAAGCGTGGTTGCGCAATGGCACAGACTGCTGAAAATAAACAGAGTAAGGCAATATGTAGTCGCAATAGTCTCACAGATTATTCATTTACTTTTCCAAAAGGGTTACTTTCTGATTTACATAACCTCCTTTTTCTGAAACTCTTTTCATTTGAATATCAGACTGTAAGCCCTCCAGAACTATATTTTCTATCTCGGTTGAAAGGTCGGTAGCCGGACGGCGTTGCAAGAGCATAACGATATATCTTGTTATATCGAATCCTAAAATATCAAAACGGGGATTATCACTTACCACAGGAGTCTTAAAAAAGCGCTTCAGCATCTGCTCATAGACTGTAAGTTGCATTGTATCAGCCCGTTTAGAAAACATTGAAGTATAATACTGCGGAATAGTAATAGGCTCACTCTGCCAAGCAAAGCGCGAATACAAACGCAACTTATACTTTGACTGAAGTTCCAAAAGTTTAGGCATAACCAATTCCACATTGGCATAACGCTCTGTGTTAAAGATTAGAAGATTCTCTCTTGTGCTATCCAATACTTCAACTAATGAATCAGCAAGCACCTTGTGAAGAGTTGAATGGGACATCAAAACAGAATCAACTGTAAGAACCTCTCGCAAAGTACGGATGCTTTGAGGGATGTCTTCTTTTGGTTGGTCAAAGACAACAACGCGAACGCTATCAGAGCGTTGCTTGAGTTTTTGACTCAAGACTACAGCCTCGGTGAAATCATTTGCACTAAACTGCAAGAGATATGGGTTATTGTTGATAGCCTGAACCTGCGATGTAAATGGAATGATTGTAAGAATCTTATTCTGCAAAGCATATTGTGAAACCACATTTACCTGCGAAGGGAATGCCGGACCTATAATAGCATCCACATTCCTAAGTTCCGGTTGCGAGAGTATTGATTGTAAACTTTCTGTTCCTTTTCCCGTATCATAGGTGTAGATTTGAAATTTCTGCCCTTGCGCTTGCAGTTGATATACAGCAAGTAACAGACCTTCATAAAAATCCGTAAAGCGATCCATCTGCTCGTTGCGCTTCACTTGGTCGGCTTGAATAGGTAGCAATACAGCCAAACGAATAGGTATCTCAGTCGGACGGAAATCTTGTATCGGCATTAAAACCACAGGCTCTTCAACACTTGGCTTAACTTCCAACTGAACAGTATCTTGTTTTAATATAACCTCTTTTTTGACAGTTGTATCTAACATCGCTATCTCTTTTTTAAGACTGTCTGCTTGAATTTCAACTTTCTTGACAGTCTCTTCTGCAAAGAACTTTGCATTACGCCGGTTAACAGGTATGAGCAATCGTTGCCCTATTTGCATCTGCACACCGGTTATAGGGTTAAGTTTCAGTATATCTTTTTGTGAAACCTTATATTTCTTACTCAGACCATACAGCGTTTCTTTGGGTTGTAACTCATGTACGATATATTGTGTTGAGTCAATAACTTCTACTGCCCTTCCTTTAGGTATTAAAATAGTATCCCCAAGGTGCAAACCTTCCTTGGCAGCCTTCGGGTTATATTTGAAAAGTGTATCTTGCTTGACATCAAATGTTTTGCTTATTCTATACCAACCTTCACTTTTCTGCACCGGATAATGATAGAAAATCGTACCATCTTTGGCAGTATCGGTCGGATACTGAAGCAAATCGTCTTGCGCAAGCAGACAAGAGGAAAAAACGAGCAATATGAACAAATATCTGAATTTAATCATAGGTTATTGATTTATAGTCTTATAAGAAGTGTATTTATATTTCCTTGTACCTACTATCACAAATGCCACAATAAGTAGCACAAGTAGTGGTACGATACTAGAAAGTGCTTGTATCTTTGAACGAGATTGTTCGATACGCTTCATATTAAGCATACGAATAGGTATCGTCTTTTGTCGCAAATCAACAAGTCCGCGGTTATCAATCAAATACAATATGGCATTGAGCAAGAAATCTCTATTGCCGAATTGTGTTTTGGTATAAGAGTCATAACCCAATGGCATTGGCTGACCATTCCTGACATCATTTTGTGCCATCAAACCGGAGGCTATAACCACTTGTTTTACAGACTCCGACATTTTCTTAACAGGTCTTGTTTCTACCACAGAATCCGGCTTTATGCGATGTGAGAAAAGCGAGGAAAACTGACCTTCAAGAACAATGGCAACAGGCACGAAACTCCTTGTAAAAAGTCGTGTGTCCATATTCAGATCCATCAGATTAACATCCGAAGGAGCAGGAACTAAACGCGAAGCATTACTTGTTGTCAGCAAAACACTCTTTTTTATATCGCCCATATCGCCCACCGTATCAATAACAGAGCAGAAAGTGGCACTCACGGGCATCAAGTCTCTTGAAATAGGATGATCTTCGGATGGTAACAACAAAGGCGAATAGAACCAAGACATAGGTTGATATGACGGCTGTTGCGGATCAGGCGACACATCAACAGGTATGTATAAGCATTGACGATCTGCCACCAAACAAGGGTTGATGCGAATGCCGTATCGAAAAAGCAAATCAGTGATATTCAGGTCTAAAGGAATAATCGGGGTAAAGCCTCTATCTGTCAAACTCTCTTCCGACAGTTTAACTCCGCTAACCGCCCAAAGAAGCGAGCCGCCATTCATAAGATATTGGTCTAACACATATTTGTCGCGCTCACTGAAAGGTTGTTGCGGGTCGGCAATGACAACCGCATCGAAGTCATCCAGACAAGTAGCATCGTTGGTTATGCTCCCACGATAGATATTGGCATATTTAGCGACTGCCTGCTGCAAATCCCAAGTATATTGTTCGGGCAACTCCTGATGTCCTTCCAAAAAAGCTACTTTGGGAAATACGGAATCTATAAGTTGGCAGAAGCATTCGGCAAAGGCATACTCAAGCGTTTCTATAGAATGATTTAGATTTTCCGACTCATCATAACCGCGATTGTATTGAAAAAGATTGACAATCTGTTTCTTGCTACCTTGATGAACTTCAGCAAAAGGATATACCATTGTTTGTATTGTTCTGCCTCTGTAATCGTGTTCAGAAACAGGTCTTGGCGACAGACCTTGTTCAACAAGAGTCTGCCATAGTCGCTTACGCTGTTGATCGGTCAAATCCTCGACAGGATTTAGAGTTGAGTATCTGATAGTTGCATATTGACCCATCTCTCGAAGAATGTCCGTAGTAGCATCTTTCAATCGGCGAAAGCCACTGTTCATCTCACCGTCCAAATAGAGCACAATATCAAACTCTTTATCAGTGCTGTTTAATAGTTGAAGTGTTGTTTCCGAAAGGCTGAAACGCTTGTCCTCTGTAAGGTCAAAACGCACACGCGAGAATTGCACCACAACATTAAGTAGCACTATCCCCAACAGAAACAATATGAAATATCTCGTTTTCAGAATCTTACTGCTTTTTTTCTTCCAATTCTTTCAGTATCTCTTCGTTGACTTTTATGACAGCCTTATTACGAAGTTCTGCTTCCCATTGTTTTTGCAGTTCGTCCTGATAGTCAGACACTACAGTACCTAAAACATCGGTATAACACTCAGGTTTCTTAAGTTTCTTACCTTGAGCAAAAACAACAGGAAATTCTTCGGACGCCACATAACCTTTTTTCTTGAAAGCGATACCGTCAACATCTTCATTTTCACCTTCTTTCCACAAGCCTCGTTTTACTTTTACCAACACTAATGAATCAGTATTTATACGCGAGCGGATATATGAATTGACAGAGTCGGGGTGAGCATTTTTCAAAATAGCCTTCACCGCTTTAGCTGTTTGAGCATCTTTGCATTGTGCAACAAAACCTTTGAAATGCGGCGTATCGTAAGCATAGTGCGCCTTGTTTCTCTCAAAGAAAGCCTTCAAACCAACAGTATCTTCCGAGGCTTTGTTCCATACCTCACGCATCGAGATATCAAACAAAAGAATACCATCGTGATACTCATTTATGAGATTACGGAACTGCGGATATTTATCTTCCAAACGGCTGTTTTCATAAGCCAAAAGTATGTTACTTACATACTGCTCATATACATTGTTCAGTATCCTTGCGGGATTAACAGGTGAAGCAATGTGCCTGTTTTGAACATCTTTAACAAAGTCGCTGACGGTGTATTGGCGATCGGCAAATGAGAACAAAACACCATCAATGTTCACATTTGCAGTAAATGCCGTATCCAAATCAGCGGTACGAACGGCAACGGCAGAGAGGTTCTCAAGTTTGTCGGTATCCTCTTTGAAATTATATTCTTTTTTCAGTTTGTCGATAAAAGCATTTTGCATCACATCACGATATTCCGAACGGCTCATAGTACGCAAAAGTTCTTTGAAATACTCGCCATCCAGTTTGCGCAAACCACGCTCACCGAGAAACTGCATAACATGCCACCCGTAACGGGACTGAAAAGGTTTTGAAACAGAACCGCTATCAGTCATTGCAAATGCCACATCCTCAAATTGTTGAACCATCTGTCCTCGTCCGAAAAAGCCTAAATCACCACCACGCATAGCAGAGCCTTTGTCGTCAGACTGACTGAAAGCCACAGTTGAGAACATCACTTCGGGATTATTTACAACATTATACAAGGAGTCTATCTCAACTTTTGCCCGTGCAGCAACTTCCTCATTGTCACGCGGTGTTGCTTTCATAATATGTGCGGCGCGCACTTCTTTATGTGGCAACTCTTTCTCCACTTTCAATATATGAAAACCAAAAGGTGTGCGGAAAACTCCACTAACTTGACCTAATGGAGTGTTGTAGGTAGCATCTTCAAACGACTTGACATATCTAAATGGAGTAACCCAGCCGACAACACCGCCATCTTCGTTAGCAGAATTAACCTCTGAACATTTGCGGGCAACTTCTGCAAAATCTTGCTTTTGCAACAAGAGCAATATAGAGTCTAATTTTGCCAAAGCACGGTTTTCCTCCTCTTGCGTAGCATTTTCGCTACAGCGCACCGCAATATGGCGTACAAAACGGTCGTTGCGCATACGCTCGTAAACCTCATTAACAATGGTTTTAATGGCATCCGAATCAGTCATATATGCCGGTACTGCCTGATTACGATAGGTTGACAGTTCTTTACGGAATGATTCAAGAGTGTCTAACCCGCGAGCCTCAGCCTCTTGCACTTTAAGCTTAAAGGTCTTGAATAGTTCAAGATATTCTCTAACTGACTGCTTGTTAACCGTATCAGAAGCACAGTTCTTTTCGTAAATATACATAAACTCGTCAACTGTAACAGGCTGACCGTTGATTTCCATAAGCACTCGGTCATCAACCTTTTGAGAGGCAAACAAACTGATTGACAGCAACATTGCCGACAATACTAAAAATGACTTTTTCATTTCTTCAAATAGGGAAATCTGTTAAAATTCCGCTTTTATTGTTAAACATCAAAATTTATCTTTGCAAAAACAATGCAAAAAGCATACAAATTTAACGAAAATTATTAAAAAAAACAAATTCACAACACAAAACATAACTTATTTTTTGTTTTTTGCTGAAAAAATAGTAAATTTGTAAGATTTTTAACAATAATGCAATTGATATGGATAAATTAAGTTATGCCTTAGGTATGAGCATAGGGCAAAATCTGCTTTCAAGCGGTGTTAAGAACATAGATTACAAAGACTTGTCGAGTGCCATAGAAGATGCGCTTGAACACCGCAAGCCACAACTTGACTATATGGAGGCGCAACAATTGTTGCAACGCTATTTTCGTGAGTTACAAGAAGAAACGGCAAAAGTAGAAAAAGAACAAGGGCAAAAATTCTTGGAAGAAAACAAGAAGCGTGAACAAGTAAAAGTTACCAATTCAGGTCTGCAATATGAAGTTCTTACACCTTCTATCGGTCAGAAACCAACAGCCACTGACACCGTAAGAGTTCATTATGAAGGCACACTCATCGACGGAACTGTGTTTGATAGTTCGTATCGTCGTGGTGAGCCTATCAGTTTTGCACTTAATCAGGTTATTGCCGGCTGGACAGAAGGTTTGCAACTTATGTCAATAGGCTCGAAATACAAATTTTATATTCCTTATAACCTCGGCTATGGTGCAAGAGGAGCGGGCGACAGCATACCTCCATACGCAACACTAATCTTCACTGTTGAACTTTTGGGAATAGGGAAATAACAAACAGAAAATAAACCAATTAACTAAATAATTTAAGGAAATGAAAAAGATTTCAATCGTAGTGCTTGCTGTTTTGTCGCTTATAGCTTGCACAGGCACATCTTACAAAGCCAAAGAAGTGGCTCTACAATCACAAAACGACTCTGTTAACTATGCATTAGGACTTCTTAACGGTCAGAATATCAAAATGCAATTTCTGCGCAACGATTCTTCTCAAGCTGCTATTGACGAGTTTGCACAAGCTCTCTCTAATGGTTTCGATGGAAAAGTAAAGAAACTTGACGAACTTCAGAAAGCAGGACAACAACTTGGTACTTCTGTTAAAGAGATGGAAAAATCAGGTCTTGCTTCGGTTGAGAAATGGTCTATCAACGAACCAATTTTCTACAAAGGCTTCTTTGACGCATTGACCGACCAGCTCAGTGAAGAAGAACAACTCTTCACATCGGAAGAGGCACAAGCCTACCTGCAAGAGGCATTTGCCCAAGCAAGCAGCCTTGAAGAAACACTTGGTAAAGTTGTTAAAGCATCCCCAAAACTTGATATGCCGGAAGTGGAACTGACAAGTGAAATTGACTCGCTCAACTATGTTTTTGGTATGCTTAACGGAGAGATATTCCGTCAGCGATTTGTAAAGGAAGAGACTGAGGAACAAGATATTAAAGGTATTCTTGACAACATCAAAGAAGGTCTGAACACCAAAAGTCGCAACCCTGAATTAGTAGCAATGGGCGAGATGATAGGTCAGACTATTAAATCGCAAGACGAAAAGGGTCTGCTTGGTGTTCCTGAACTACAAACGGACTTCTCTCTACTGCTTCAAGGTTTTGTAAATGGTATGGCAGGTGAGCACGAAGGAATGGAGATGCAAGAAGCTGATGCATACATTACAAAAGTTGTGAACTTCTATCGCTATGGTAACACACAGGAGGATGGTGAGAAATTCTTGGCTGAGAATGCAAAACGCGAAGAAGTACAGGTTACTGAATCCGGCTTGCAATACGAGGTTATTACTATGGGTCATGGTTTGAAACCGACAGCTGAAAACAAGGTAAAAGTGCATTACACCGGCACACTCATCGATGGAACTGTTTTTGACAGCTCCGTTGAACGCGGTGAGCCTGCTGAATTCAGACTTAATCAAGTCATCCCGGGTTGGACTGAAGGTCTGCAACTTATGCCTGTTGGTTCGAAATTCAAATTCTATCTGCCTTATAACCTCGCATACGGTGAAAGAGGCGCAGGTCAGAAAATACCACCATATTCGGCACTTATATTCGAAGTGGAACTATTGGATATAGATAAATAAACTATTCCAATTCAATCTTTTAACTCCCACAGACATAAACGCATTTTGTTCTGTCTGTGGGAGTTTTGATATAAAACAAACTAAAAAACAAATCAATGAGTCAGATAGCCAAACAGGGATTTTGGGGTACTGTAGTAACATACCTCGGTGTGCTTATTGGGTTTATCACGACTTTTTTTGTACTGACACGCCTACTCAGGACCGAAGATATAGGTCTTGTACGCGTTCTCATTGATACTGCCACGCTTTTTATCGGACTTGCACAACTCGGCACTACCTCTTCAACAATTCGTTTTTTCCCATACTTCAAAACCGACGACAACAAGCATCATGGTTTCTTTTTCTATACTCTTTTGTTGCCTTTAGTAGGGTTTATTATTTTCGGAATAGCATATTTTTTAGCAAGTGATAGTCTGAAAAATATCTTCGCAGAGAAATCTCCATTAGTGGTCGATTATTACTATATAGTACTGCCAATAGCATTTTTTATGCTCTATCAGACTGTTTTTGAGACTAATGCCGCAACGCTCCGTCATACTGTTTTCCCAAGGTTTGTAAGAGAGGTTCTTACGCGCTTGTGTCTGCTTGTGGCTTATATCTTATATGCCTATAAAACAGTCAATCTCGATGGTTTTGTATGGATTCTTTGTCTCACTTATGCCATAGCCGCTCTTGCTAATTTTTGTTATTTAATTATCAAAGAGAAAATCTACTGGAAGCCGGATTTAGAATTTTTGAGCAAGCCACTGCTCAAGCAGGTTGGTTCATACACTCTGTTTGTGCTTCTGACGGCTCTTGCATCTGTCGTAGCCCCGACACTCAGCAGTTTTTTTCTGACAGCCCAATTAGGGCTCAATTACACCGGTGTGTTTGCCATAGCAACATATATGGCAGTGATGGTCAGCATACCCTATCGTTCTGTTAATGCCATTGCGCAACCTCAACTCGCTACAGCTATTAAAGAACAAAACCATACTGACGCACAGACACTACTTCAGCAGGTGGCAAGAAACCTGCTTTTAGCAGGTATGTCCATACTACTTATCATCTGGATAAACATTGACCTTATTTACCTTATTCTGCCAAATGGCGAGACATATAGTGCTGCTCGAACTGCGGTGCTTCTATTAGGATTGAGCCAACTTGTGCTCGCCGCTTTCACTATCGCCCTATCGGCTCTAAACTATTCACCATACTACAAGTATTCACTCGTATATGCTGTCTTGCTCACTATTGCCTCTTTATGGTTGAATAATATACTCATACCCAAATACGAAATGAATGGTGCGGCACTTGCCAATCTATTGGCATACTTGCTCTATTTCGGCATAATAAGCCTGACGCTTTACCTGAAGACAAAACTGAATATAATATCAAAAAAGATGCTCGGCATAATCTTGGTATCGATACTCTTTTTTGCACTTAATGAACTACTGCTCAAACTTTTCGTTTTGTCTATTCAGCTTTCTGCTATCATAAGAGACCTTATTTTGCTACCGCTCTTTATACTAATCGTTTACAAACTACACCTTGCTCCTGAATTAGAACAGACCATCAATCGCTATATTAACTCCAAACAAACAAAACAGTGAGATATTTCATTTACCTTTCATACGATGGAACAGACTACCATGGTTGGCAACGACAGCCCAACGGTATTAGTATTCAGGAAGTGTTAGAAGATACTTTGACGCTTGTTTTGCGTAATAAAACTGAAATAGTCGGTGCGGGACGCACCGATGCCGGTGTGCATGCAAAAACAATGGTAGCACATTTCGACACTGCCGAACCGATTGCAGTTAACTTGCAAGCAAGGCTTAATAATCTGCTACCGAAAGATATAGCCATACAAGATATAAAACTTGTCAGAGACGATGCCCATGCCCGCTTTGACGCAATAAAGCGACAATACCAATACTTTTTCACCACTAAAAAATCGCCTTTCAACTATAGGTTTGCAACCCGTATCCCTACAAATATAGATTTCGGTAAAATGAACGAAGCGGCACAACTGTTGCTCACACACGATGATTTTGCTTCGTTCTGCAAGGTACATACCGATGTAAAGACAACCCTTTGCAAGGTAACAGAAGCCAAATTTATACAGAAGTCTGATACGGATTGGATCTTTCAAATAGAAGCCGACCGCTTCCTTAGGAATATGGTACGAGCAATTGTGGGCACATTACTTGAAGTTGGTACAGGCAAGTTGAGTATCAGCGATTTTCAACAAATCATCGAAGCCAAGAACCGTTGTGCCGCTCGTCAGTCTGCCCCTCCACAGGGACTTTTTCTTACTCAAATCGAATATCCTTTAGAAGTGTTTTTATCGCAAGAATGAGTGGGTAGCTCTCATCCTGCACGGCTTGCCGATGCGTAGCAACTTTTTTCAGTATCTTGACTTTTTTAGATTCTGACATGCGTCAGAATGAGGGTTAGCAAAAACATCAGAGCCTATAAAACTTTTATTTAGCTTAATAGGCTCTGTAAGATTATTTGTGATTTAGATTCTGACCTGCGTCAGAATGAGGATACTAAACTTTCTTCAAAACGACTGCGCTACGGGCGGGCAGATACAATTTGAGCCAGCCTTTATGTTCGCTTTTGTAAAGTTCGTCTTCTTGTGTGAAATGTTCAACAGAGTCGTCCGACAGACCAAAACCGGCAAACTTCTTATCGTCGGTGTTCAGCACAACACGATAGCTGCCTTCAGGTGCTAACATTCCATAATCGGTGAACGACTGTTGTCCGTTGAAATTGAACACAAACAACAGGTCGCCACGCATATATGCTACAACTTGGTCGCCCTCTTTGTCCCATATATTGACAACAGGCAAAAGATTATAGTTTTCAACACTACCTATGAGATGAAGCATCGCCTTATCGAAATCGCCTAATTCGTGGTAGTAGAAGTTCGGATTGTCCACTAAACTCCACTGGCGACGGGCGTATTTATAACTCCAGCCATTACCTTCGCGCGGAAAATCTATCCATTCTGGATGACCAAACTCATTTCACATGAAATTAAGGTATCCACCATTGATAGTGCTTGCCGTTATAAGACGAATCATCTTGTGGAGAGCAATACCACGGTCAACCATAAAGGTGTTATCGCCGTGTTGCATGTGCCAATACATTTCGGCATCAATAAGTCGGAAAATAAGCGTTTTGTCGCCCACCAATGCTTGGTCGTGGCTCTCGGCATAAGAAATGGTTTTCTCATCCTCACGGCGATTGGTCATCTCATACAAGATATGTCCGGCTTTCCAATCTTCGTCTTTGACTTCTTTGATCATCTTTATCCAGAAATCGGGAATTCCCATAGCAAGACGATAGTCAAAACCCATACCGCCGTCTTTCACAGGTACTGCCAAACCGGGCATACCTGACATCTCCTCGGCAATAGTGATGGCATTCTTGTTAAACTCGTGAATCATCTTGTTGGCAAGTGTCAAATAGCAAATGGCATCGCCATCCTGATTCAAGTTGTAGTAAGAGTCGTATCCGTTAAAGTCTTCGCCGAGACCATGCGAGCGGTATATCATTGAAGTAACACCATCGAAACGGAAACCATCGAAGCCGTACTCGTCTAACCAATACTTGCAGTTCGAGAGAAGGAAATGCAACACTTCGTGCTTTCCGTAGTTGAACAGCAGGCTGTCCCAAGCCGGATGCTCACGGCGAGCACCATCGTGAAAATACTGATAAGGCGTTCCATCAAAGCGTCCCAAGCCTTCAACTTCGTTCTTTACAGCATGAGAATGAACAAGATCCATAATGACAGCAAGACCTTGTTGGTGGGCTTCGTCGATGAGTTGTTTGAGTTCGTCAGGCGTACCAAAACGCGATGATGCAGCAAAGAAACTACTTACATGGTAGCCGAATGAGCCATAGTATGGATGCTCCTGTATTGCCATAATCTGCAAGCAGTTGTAGCCGTCAGCAACGACACGAGGTAGGACATTTCTGCGGAACTCGTCATAACTTGCCACTTTCTCCTCTTCCGATGCCATACCTATGTGGCACTCATAGATAAGAAGCGGGTTCTTATGCGGGCGGAAATTCCGAACCTTACGCTTGTAAGGCTTTTCCGGAGCCCAGACCTGAGCCGAGAAAATTTTTGTATTGTCGTCTTGTACAACACGATTGGCATACGAGGGAATACGCTCACCAGCACCACCCTGCCACTCAACCCAAAGTTTGAACAACTGACCATGGTGTATCATATCTGTGCCAAAAAATCCTTCCCAGTTACCATTGTCAATACGAGTTAAGCGATAACGCTCGTCTTTCTGCCAATTGTTAAAATCTCCTAAAAGATACACAGCCGTTGCATTCGGTGCCCACTCACGGAACACCCACGATCCGTCTTCTGCCTGATGCAAACCAAAATAGAAATAACCATTGGCAAAGTCTTCCAACTTGCCACCGCCGGTCAAAGCCTGCTCCAAGGACATAGCATAATAATACCGACCCAAGATGGCATCGCTGTACGGAGCCAACATAGGATCGGATTTTATAAGTGCAAGATTCTTCATTAAACCGAATATATGCGAGTTAAAAAATTAAATATCTCTTACTTTGACAATTACTTTTCTGTATTTGCTTCCTACGGGTGCAAGTCCGGCTTTATGCGCATCGTGTGGGAAAAAGACCACAAAATGCCCTTCTTGCACAGAAAGCATTGAAGACGGTTTGTCGGTAAAACGCTCTTCGTCTTTCTGCTCGTCGTAGGCATCTTTCTGTTGCATACAATCGTCTTGCGGCTTCCACGCCATTTTCTCCTCGCCTGAAACAAGATAGTGTATGTCTGCAAACTCATGGTGGGCTTCCAAGTCTTCAGGCTCTTCGCCCGCACCTTCCATATCAACAATAGTTACTACAATATCGTCGCCCTGTAAATGCAATCTACAAGGTGGCAGAGACTCTAAATCGTTGCTTAAAAGGAAATTAAATGCCAAACGGAATTTGTCGTTAAAACTATATAACAACGCATTCTCTAATTTATCTAAAATCATACTTTAAGTGTATTTTTCCCACAAATTTACAAAAAATAAATTATTCTTGCAAACTAAAAGTTCAAATAAATATGTATTTGCACTTTTGAAGTTTGCAAAAATGACTGTTTTTTAGCTTTTTTTATCACTTTGTCATATTTTTTGTAAGTAATTCTGACAACTCGTCAAGCGTTACAGTGCGAATGGAATCTTCCTTTGCCACGCTGATAAGTCCCGTCTGCTCAGAGACGACCACAACCAAAGCATCGGTTTTTTCCGCTAATCCCAAAGCCGAGCGATGTCGAAGACCGTAATGTTGAGGTATAGACAAACTCTTTGACACCGGTAAAATACAAGCCGCACTTGCCAAGCGTCCGTTCTGGACTATTAAAGCACCGTCGTGCAAAGGAGAGTTTTTGAAAAAGATATTCTCAATGAGTCGGGCAGATATACGAGAATCAATACGCTCACCCGACTCCATATAATTGTCTAAAGTCTGATTACACTCCACTACGATAAGTGCACCCACCTTTTGCGCCGACATGTGCCGACAGGCAAGTACTATTTGAGCAACTTGTTTGTCAGTTTGCAACTGCCGCCATTGATTGCCACGGAAACGATATTGTATGTTCTCAATACTCATAGTCGCACCAACACGAGACAGAAACATCCTTAACTCATCTTGAAACAAGATAATCAAGGCTATAGCACCAACACTTACTATCCTGTCGAACAAAGCACCGGTAAGTTCCAAAGTAAATACGTACGCCACAACAAACCAGAGCATCAGGAACACAAAAATGCCCCAGAAAAGGTTTACTGCTCCATACCGCTTCAAAAGACGATAAACCTCATATAGGATTACCGCTACGAAAAGTATATCAACAATGTCGCGAAGACCAATTTCAAAACCAAGCATATTTACAATTCACAATTTACAATTCACAATTTACAATTCAAGAGTTGCCATGTTTTTACTTGTTGCAAGGCATCATCCACATCATGCACACGCAATATGTTGCAACCTCCTTGCAAAGCAATCGTTTGCGCAGTCAAAGAAGCAGGCAAAACATCTTTGGCATCCAAGTTCAAAGGCTTATAGAACATTGACTTATGCGAAACACCAACAAGAATAGGGCATCCCAAAACCTTCAGTTCGCACAAATGCCTAAGTAACAAATAATTATCTTTAACTGTCTTATTAAAGCCAAAACCCGGGTCAATAATAATATCTTTTATTCCGCTTTGCCTTAAAAAATCAATTTTGTTTTCTAACCACTTGATAGCATCATATACTATATCGCCATTACCACAATCGTGATTATTATATGTCAATACATAGACAACCTTATACTTAGCAATAACAGATAGCATATCTGTATCACTTAGGCCAGACACATCGTTAATGATAGCGACGGGGTAATTTTTCAGCACTTCTTCCGCCACACTTGCTCGAAAAGTATCAACAGAAAGTGTGGCAGACGGATATTTTTTGCAAATAATGTCAAGCCCCCATCGAAGCCTGCCGATTTCTTCCGACTCGCATACAGGATTGCTCCCGGGACGAGTTGAACAAGCACCAATGTCAAGTATATCGGCACCTTGTGTCATACACTCGTCAATACGGCTAACAAGTGTATCGCCACTAAAACACCTTGATGTTTCAAGGAAGCTGTCGTCAGTCAGATTGACTACAGCCATAACCTTTGGAGACATTAAATCTAAAAGCCTCTGCCGTATGTTAAGTGTATAAAAACTCATAAAAAGCGTCTGTATAAACTTCACTCTGCAAAAATACAAAAAATTATACAAATAAAGAAAAAATAACTTTTTTTTATGAAAATTTCGGAAAATGTTGTTTTTTTGAAAAAAATAATGTAAATTTGCAGTCCGAAGTACTTTATGTAGGAAAATTTATGTGTTTTGATATGAATAATAAAGTTAAAGTGATGCTGTTGCTTCCTTTGGTATTAGTCGGGATGGCAGCATGCAAGAAAAGAGACTTGAACACAAAGGTCTCGAACACAACAGGTTGGGCGTACAATGATCCTACGACAACCAAGTTTCAAGCACTTGAAGGCGACCAGACCGGTATTCCTATTGGTATGGTTGCAATCCAAGGCGGTCAGTTCGAAGTCAATCAATCGCTTGAGTTCATTACCGCTCCTCGCGATGTGGCAAAGCGTACTGTATCCGTCAGCTCGTTCTTTATGGACAAGTACGAGATTACCAACCTTAACTGGCGTGAGTATCTTCAATGGATGGAAGTAGTGTTCGGCACAAATGCCAACAAGGATGTGCGCGACTTCGTAAGAATCGCCCTTCCTGACACAACCGTATGGCGTGAAGAGTTGGCATACAACGAACCATACGTACAAAACTATCTCCGTCATCCTGCCTTTAGTTTCTATCCCGTAGTAGGTGTTACTTGGGAGCAGGCGAATGCTTATTGCACTTGGCGTACTGACCGCGTAAATGAGATGAACCTTGTGCGTGCGGGTATTATCCAGATGCCGGACTTCCGCGAATTGGAGCCAATGCCTAAATCAGAATCAGGCGAAGAGAAAGATCAGTGGGAGGACTCACATCATAATAAATACGACCAACCGTATGTTCTCGATTTGGTTATGATACCTGATCCTGACTCTGCCAATCACATGATTGAAGCATGGCGTGTTCCTTACGAATATATTAGAGATAAATTTGTATTTAACTCTGAGAAATATCTTTATGACGGCACTTATGTTCCGATGCCGGGCAACACTCCGAGAACCGATTTTGACAACAACCCTCGTAAAGCCAATCGCGCTGACGGTTTGATGGTTATTGGTTATCGTCTACCGACAGAAGAAGAGTGGATGTTTGCCGCATACGCTCCCGTTGCAGGTGAAGACGGGCTAACGATTGAAGGCCGCTCATATCCATGGTCAGGTTATCACCCAAGAAATGTTAAACCCGGGAAGAAACAAGGTTATATGCAAGCCAACTTTGTTCGCGGACGAGGCGATATGATGGGTGTCAGCGGTGCTCTTAACGACAAGTATGTTATCACTTGCGAAGTAGATGAGTTCTGGCCAAACGATTTCGGTCTGTACAACATGGCAGGTAATGTCAACGAGTGGGTTATGGATGTTTATCGCGAACTCTCAAACCAATCTGTTGTAGAGTATAACTCTTTCCGTGGTAATGTCTATACCAAACCTATGCTTGACGAAGAGGGTAATGTCGTTCTTGACTCACTGGGTCGCGTTATGATGATAGAGGAAGACTCTGCTGCCGATAAACGCAACTTCAAGGATGGTGACTTCCAGAGCGTATTCGTAACAGATTTCCCATTGCTTCAGAATGTAGATACAGCAACAGCACTTGCAATGTCAGGTCAGCTCAACTATAAAGATATCAAAGTTGACCCTTCGGATGTTCTTGCACCAAAGATTACGGACAAGTCTCGTGTATATAAAGGTGGTTCTTGGCGCGACCGCGTTTACTGGCTCAATCCTTCAACTCGTCGTTATCTTGACCAAGATAAGTGCTCGAACACAATCGGTTTCCGTTGCGCTATGTCAACTGTAGGTAACCAAGTAGGTTCAGGGCGTGTAAACTAAAATACAAATATCCGGAAACACCTACGGTGCGAACTAATAAATAAAAACTAATAACAACTTATAACTAAATTTTATGATTAACTCACAAGATATTAAAAACGGTGTTTGTATCCGTATGGACGGACGCTTGTATTTCGTAATTGAATTCTTGCATGTTAAACCCGGTAAAGGTAACACCATTATGCGTGTTAAGTTCAAAGATGTTGTTGACGGTCGTGTTCTTGAGCGTCGTTTCAACATCGGCGAGAAATTGGAAGATGTTCGCGTAGAACGCCGTCCGTACCAATACCTTTATCAAGAGGGTGCTGACTATATCTTCATGAATCAGGAGACATACGACCAGATACCTATTGCGCATGACCTTATAACAGGTGTTGATTTCCTTAAAGAAGGAACAGTTGTTGATGTCGTATCAGACGCTTCGACAGATACAGTACTCTTTGCAGAACTGCCTACAAAAGTAGAACTTAAAGTACAATATACCGAACCCGGGCTAAAGGGTGATACGGCAACCAACACTCTCAAACCTGCCACACTTGAGACAGGTGCAGAGATACGCGTTCCGTTGTTCATCAACGAGGGTGAGATTATTCGCGTTGATACACGCGATGGTAGCTATTGCGAGCGCGTTAGATAATTCATTAAGACTTTTTTCATAAGGCTAAAGTTTTATATGTCAGGAGAAGCAGTATTTTTCTGCTTCTCTTGTTTTATGTAAACCTAAATCACTCTTTTTAGTTCTAAACAATCAAAGCGTTCAGGTATTGATTAATGTCTCTGCGAGTTTATATGTGCGGTAGGCATTCTGGGACGCGGGCGAGGACAACTGCGCTCTAAGTGAATTGTATTTGAATATGAGTGAGTTGTATTTGGATATGAAAAGTACGACTTATTTGCATTTCTGCAAAAAAGTCGTACTTCTGCTTTTTTCTTAATACAATGTTTAAGATGTATGCGTGCTAAATAGTTATTATTGCTATTTTGCTATTTCGCTATTTCGCCAATTTGCTATTTCATTATTTCGCTATTTGACCTGATACAGAATATGTTTTACCTTGTTTTTGTATCAAGACTTGTCCATCGCGGAAGAACTTGCGACAGTCAGAGTTGCCTGATGTCTCGACAATTTCAACACCTGAAGATATTTGCGAGTAAGAGAAATTAATGGTTGAACCAAAATAAGTCTGACACTCACCGGAGATAAGCGGTTGACCATTATCTGTATAAGATATTTGTATGTTACCCGATACGAGATACCAAACGGCTTGTTCCAAATCATCATTCTTATAGACAACATAACAAGGAATTTTAGTATTACCATATTTGCCGAGTGAAGCATTAAATGTTCCGTTTTCTTCACTACTGCTTACAGCATACACACCGGCATTGGGGTATTCCACATCTGTAAACATTCCCAAATGCACAAAGGCACGAAGACCATTAGCATCTGCATTTCGTTGTGTAAGCACTATATCAAGGATACCATCATCTGCAACTGTCGTTGTTATCCACTGAATTGAATCCAATTTGATTGTCAGGTTAGTTGCTTCTTTCTGTTCGTCAGAGTAAGGCTGATCTTTCAGAGAAGGGTCATCTTCTTGAGGATAGAGAATGATTTTCGGCTCTTTTGTCAGCGAGAAATGATACTTACTGCCTATAGCGTCGGTAATAAGCATTGAGAAGTTCCAAGCAGTGTTACTAACTTTTGTGAGTGTGAGAGAGGCGGTTTCAAATTCATAAGGTGTACCACCAAAGAAAGCTTCATTAAAGTCAGATTGATTTTGGAACAAACGCAAGTCTAACAGGTTGCCGTCAGCCAAAGTATAAGTTCCTTCAACCAACTCCATAGGTTTGGACATAATAACATCTACTAAGACATAGGGGTAGTCGTCGCCTGCTGTAAAGTCCATTGTGTAACGATAAAGGTTGGAAAGGCTATCAGATTCATTAGATAGGTATGCGATAGCGACGCTATCCACAGCCAAAGTAACATCTTCGGGTTCTCGAGGTTGCACATCAGGGTCATAGAACATATTGTAACCTTTTGCCAAAACATGGATAGTAGAGCCATTATAAGAATGAACATCACCGGAGATGGTAACGGTATCACCTTTGGTGTTATATTCGACTGTCAGACTTCCGCTTGTCAGGTAATATGGCGTATATTGTCCCCAGAACTCTTTATCACCTCGTATGGCTACATAACAAGGGTCGTCGCCTTTTGTAGAGCCAAGGTAGCCGGCAGAAGCGGTGAGCGTTCCTGCCAAGCCACTATCATTGATATTATACACACCTGCGGTCATAGGCATATCATCGGATAGCCATCTAAGGTCAATCCAATTATAAGTTTCGTTAGCCATCTCATTGAGCGTTATTTCGATATATCCGTCGCGTTGGCGGTAGTTGATTACATCTGCAACAAAGTCAAATCCGGTAGCATCAGCAGGTTCAAAACGATAAGGTTCTTCCTGTGGAACAACCACCTCCTCTTCATCATAATCGAATACAAAAGGCGCGATGTTATATGTATATGCAACTCCGTTGCGTTCTGCTTGTATTGAACCGCTTAATGTACAGGTCTTGTCACCGTTAGAAACGATACTCAGGCTAATGGGAGAATAGTCCTCAGGGTAGTACCACATATTGACCGAACTGCCGTTTGCCATTACCTTATGGACATAACTGCTGACATAACCAATTGTGCCGTCATTAGCATCAAAAGAGCCAATGGCAGAATGTACAGCAGGCCAAAGGTCGAATGCCAACTCGTATTCACCTGATGATGTAGCAGCCTCAACGACAACGAAAAAATTGTCTTTGTCAACAGTCAAATCCGTTATCGTAACTTTAGAAGCAACAACATCAAATGCAGCAAAGGCATTAGTGACAATAGTAAAAAATACTAATATAGAAAAAAACTTTTTCACGATTATTATATGATTGATGATTATAATAAAAACCAATTAATTGAGGCGGAGGAATTTGTTTTCCTCCGCCTCAATTATTGAATGGAGGTTACGGGTCTATTTTCTTATTTGTCCTGTTACCGAATATGTTTGTCCGTCTTTCAGTATCAGGATTTCACCGTTACGGAAAATCTTTCGGCAGGAAGCATTGTCAGTTGCATTAAGAGCGTCAATACTCGTAGGAACAGCGGGGTCAAGTGAGGCATTCTCACCGTCAAAAATGAAGTCGATACCATTGCCACCGTTATTGCTATTGAAATAGTAGTAGTGGGTTGCTTCAATGCGCTTCTCGCCATATACAGCCTGATGATTCAGGTCAACATCTGTGCAGATAAGCGGTCCGCCAACGAAGTTATACTTATTCGCACCATTGCTTTTGATTGTTACAGAACTGATAGAGTCGTTAGCAAGGTTGCGTTGCTTGTTTTTCTTAAGGTCTTTGACATAGCATTCTTGAGAAAACAACACGAAAGGAGATTCTTGGGTTGCATAATGACCCACGATACTTTCATTTGAAGGATAGATAGCGAGTTGTACTTCATACTGACGCTCATCGTTTGTCTCGCGCTCAACTCCGGTGCATTGCATAGTCAGGAAATAGCGAGGATGCCCATAGTCTGATTCGCTATAAACGATATTCAATTCATTAACAGTGAGGTCATAAGAATGTGTTTCTGAAACATATTCGCCTGAATAGTTGAATACATAGGGAGTTTGGGTGATACCTTGATTAAGAATCTCGTCAGCGTCATAACTATAGTTATAAATATAGATATTTGTCTGTTCTAATCGCTGTGAGAAATAAAGGGTACATTCGCCAATGTAATACTCGCCGTTCTCGTTTTTGCCGATTACAAAAGTAGAGACATAACTCTCGTCCTTGTAAAGAATACGACTTGTATTACCAAATGTAAGCTCAGTAGTTATCATATTGATAGTCTGGTCGTTCACATTAGCGGAAGATTTCTGGCGGTCAGCACCTTCAGTTGTATAAACGCCATCCAATGTGCGGTCGTCAGAGTTGAGCACAATCTTGATGTCCGACTCATAGAATGTTTCAGCCTTACCATACTCGGCAGTATTTTTACACTTCTGGTGGAAGGTAATGGTAAACTGATTTTTAGTTGTACTTTGCAGGGTGTCAACTTTTAATTCAGTGATACCACAAAGGTAGTTGTAGGTGGCAGCATTAGAAAGGATTGCACAAAGCGCAAATGCCACAAAGAAAGCAATTTTTTTCATACCTTAAACTTTTTAATTATAATTTATAAATTAAATCTAAACCCTATAAATCGAAAAAAATTACACAAAAGTACAACAAAAATTTAACAAATGCAAATTTTTTCATAAAAAATATGACAAAATGCAAACTCTAACATACAAAACATTATCAAAATGCAAAAAATCCGACTGTTAATTACTAACAATCGGATTTTTTATTGAAGAAACTTCTTAAGTTGTAAGTTGTCAAGATAAAACTTACAAACTTGATATTGTTATTCTACTTCGTTTTCTTCTGCCTCGATATCAAACTCATCATCGGCAGCCTCTTCTTTCTGCATCATTGCATAGTCTTGAGCGTTGTGAACGATGATTTGTCCGAACTCGCGCAGACCTGTACCTGCAGGAATAAGATGACCGCAAATAACATTCTCTTTCATACCTTCGAGAGTATCAACCTTGCCGTTGATAGCGGCTTCGTTGAGTACTTTAGTAGTCTCTTGGAATGATGCGGCAGACATAAACGATTTGGTGCCCAATGCAGCACGTGTTATACCTTGCAGTATCTGCGTTGAAGTAGCGGGTTCGGCATCACGAGCCTCAACAAGTCGTTTGTCGCGACGCTTGAGCATTGAGTTCTCGTTGTGCAGACGCTGAGCGGTTACTATCTGACCGCGTTTGAGGTTTTCGCTGTCGCCTTCGTCAACAACAACCTTGCGACCCCAGATACGATCGTTCTCGTCCATGAAGTCGTGTTTGTCAACGATTTGTTTCTCAAGGAAGCGTGTATCACCCGGCGAGAGAATCTCCACTTTACGCATCATCTGACGAACGATAATCTCGAAGTGTTTATCGTTGATCTTCACACCTTGCAGACGATATACATCCTGTACTTCATTAACGATATAGTCTTGTACGGCGGTTGGTCCTTTGATGGCAAGGATAGCATCGGGTGTAATAACACCATCAGAGAGGGCTGTTCCGGCGCGTACGAAGTCGTTCTCTTGCACAAGAATCTGTCTTGACAACGGAATGAGATAATGCTTCTCATCGCCCATACGCGATGTTACTATCAATTCGCGATTACCGCGTTTAACCTTTCCGAGAGTTACTTCACCGTCGATCTCACTAACGATAGCAGGTGTAGCCGAGTTACGAGCCTCAAACAGTTCTGTTACTCGAGGCAGACCGCCCGTGATATCGCCTGCTTTACCAACGGTACGAGGAATCTTTATCAAGAGGTCGCCGACTTTAACTTCTTCACCGTCTTTCGGCACGAGGTGAGCGTTGATAGGCAGTGTGTAAGACCGTATAGTGTTACCGTCATTATCAACGATATGGGCTGTCGGGACGCGGTTACGATCACGAGAATCAATAATGATAGTCTCTTTCAAACCTGTTGTTTCGTCAGTCTCTGTTTTAGCAGTTATGTTCTCCTCTACATCCTCATAGCGTATTTTACCTTTGTTCTCAATAACTATGGTAGCGTTGAAAGGATCCCATTCGCAGACCTTAACTCGTTGGTCGTCTTTGACATCGTTGTAGGTGATGACTCTGCCGTTTTCAACAAAGAGTTTGGCAGCGTATGGTATGTTGAATGTTGTGAGTACGACACCTGTACCTTGGTGGCGGAGACGCAGTTCAGCCTGACGACTTACAACGATTGTTTCGCCGGCCTCTGTTTGAACGGTACGCAACTCATCGATTTCGATAACACCTTCGTTCTTAACATAGAACTCAGACTCGGTAGCAACGTTACCTGCCACACCACCGACGTGGAACGTACGAAGTGTAAGCTGTGTACCCGGCTCGCCGATTGACTGTGCTGCAATAACGCCGACAGCCTCGCCTTTCTCAACCAAACGCCCTGTAGCAAGGTTACGACCATAACATTTGGCACATACACCTTTCTTTGCTTCGCAGGTGAGTACCGAACGAATCTCGACTTCCTCAAGCGGTGAGTCTTGAATCTTCTGCGCTGCATCTTCGCGTATCTCTTCGCCAGCAGACACAATCAGTTCGCCTGTCAATGGGTGATATACATCATGAACGCTGACACGACCCAAGATACGCTCGTAGAGTGAAGCCACTTCGTTCTCGTTTTTCTTAATAGCTGTAGCGGTAAGACCACGCAGAGTACCACAGTCTTCTTCTGTGATGATAACATCGTGTGATACATCGACCAGACGACGGGTCAGATAACCGGCATCGGCAGTCTTCAAGGCAGTATCGGCAAGACCCTTACGAGCACCGTGAGTAGAGATAAAGTACTCAAGCACTGACAGACCTTCTTTGAAGTTCGACAGAATCGGGTTCTCAATAGTCTGACCACCTTCGGCACCGGCTTTTTGCGGTTTGGCCATAAGACCACGCATACCTGACAGCTGTTTGATCTGGGCTTTAGAACCACGGGCACCGGAGTCCATCATCATATATACGGCGTTGAAACCTTGGTCTGCTTCGCTCATCTCTTTCATCAGCACGTTGGTAAGCTGACCATCGACATGTGTCCAAGTGTCAATAACTTGGTTATAACGCTCGTTGTTAGTGATAAGACCCATGTTGTAGTTACCTGTAATCTCTTCTATTTCAGAGTTACCATCAGCCACGAGTTGGTCTTTCTCAGGCGGGATGATGATATCGTTCAGGTTGAACGACAAACCGCCACGGAACGCCATTTGATAACCGAGGTTCTTTATATCGTCGAGGAACTGTGCTGTACGAGCTACACCGCAGGTCTTAATGACCTTACCGATGATGTCTCGCAGAGCATTTTTCTTCAGCACTACATTGACATAGCCTACTTCTTTCGGTACGAAACGATTAACGAGCAGACGACCAACGGTTGTCTCAATAAGTTTAGTAACTTGTTGTCCGTCAACCATATCTTCGGTACGCACTTTTATCTTAGCGTGCATGTCCACTTTGCCTTCGTTGAGGGCTATTTCAGCCTCTTCGGGTGAGTAGAAAATCAAGCCTTCGCCCTTTGCACCTGCACGCTCTTTGGTGATATAGTACAGACCGAGCACCATATCCTGTGAAGGAACGGTGATAGGAGCGCCATTGGCAGGGTTAAGGATATTATGCGAACCGAGCATGAGCAGTTGAGCCTCAAGAACGGCCTCGTTAGAAAGTGGCAAGTGCACAGCCATCTGGTCGCCATCGAAGTCGGCATTGAAACCTGTACAAGCAAGCGGGTGAAGTTGGATAGCCTTACCCTCAATCATACGAGGTTGGAAAGCGAGGATACCAAGACGGTGAAGTGTCGGGGCACGGTTCAGAAGAACAGGGTGTCCTTCCATAACATGCTCAAGGATATCCCAGATAACAGCGTCTTTACGATCGATAATCTTACGGGCAGACTTAACTGTTTTTACTATTCCACGCTCAATAAGTTTGCGGATGATGAACGGCTTATACAACTCGGCAGCCATATCTTTTGGCAGACCGCACTCGTGCATCTTCAGTTCAGGACCTACCACGATAACCGAACGAGCAGAATAGTCAACACGCTTACCCAAAAGGTTCTGACGGAAACGGCCTTGTTTACCTTTGAGAGAGTCGCTCAACGACTTGAGCGGACGGTTAGCCTCTGACTTGTACGCTGTTGACTTGCGTGAGTTGTCGAGCAATGAGTCAACAGCTTCTTGAAGCATACGCTTTTCATTACGCAGAATAACCTCAGGTGCTTTTATCTCGATAAGTCTCTTCAGACGGTTGTTACGAATGATTACACGACGATAGAGATCGTTCAAGTCCGATGTTGCGAAACGACCACCATCGAGTGGTACCAACGGACGCAGTTCGGGTGGTGTTACAGGCAGGATGGTAAGAATCATCCATTCGGGGCGATTCTTGCTTTTTGAAGCACGGAACGACTCAACAACCTGCAGACGCTTCAAAGCCTCAGTCTTGCGTTGTTGTGAAGAGTCAGCGTAAGCACGGTCGCGCAGTTCGTATGAGAGTGCGTCCAAATCGAGTTTGGTAAGCATATCATAAATAGCCTCTGCACCCATCTTTGCAATGAACTTTTGAGGATCGTCATCTTCCAAGAGTTTGTTTTCCGGATGCTCTTTCTCAAGTTTATCCATTATCTCAACATACTCGTCCTCAGTAAGCAGGGTCTGATAGCCCATCACTTCTTCGTCGTTTACTTTCTCACCTTCGAGGATACCCGGTTGGAGAACGCAATAACGCTCGTAGTATATGACCGATTCAAGTTTCTTTGTCGGCATACCCAAGAGATAGCCGATTTTGTTCGGCAGTGAGCGGAAATACCAGATATGTGCCACAGGAACAACGAGTTGAATATGTCCCATACGCTCGCGGCGCACTTTTTTCTCGGTAACTTCCACACCGCAACGGTCGCACACAATACCTTTGTAGCGAATTCGTTTGTATTTGCCACAGAAGCATTCATAGTCCCTTGTAGGACCGAAGATGCGCTCGCAGAACAAACCATCGCGTTCAGGTTTATAAGAACGATAGTTGATAGTTTCCGGTTTGAGCACCTCACCGTGTGACTGCTTCAATATCTCGTCGGGCGATGCCAGTGAGATGGAAATCTTATTGAAGCCTGTTTGTTTATTATCTTGTTTGAAAGCCATGTTTGAAAAAATTTTCCGGTTAATGTTCCATTGTGATATTCAGTCCTAAGCCTTGTAACTCGTGCAGCAAGACATTGAGTGATTCCGGCAGTCCGGGTTTCGGCATCGGGTCGCCTTTAACGATTGCCTCGTATGTTCTTGCACGACCGTTAACATCGTCGGACTTGACAGTGAGTATCTCTTGCAATACGTGTGCGGCACCGTGTGCTTCGAGTGCCCAAACCTCCATCTCACCGAAACGCTGACCACCAAACTGTGCTTTACCACCGAGTGGTTGTTGAGTGATAAGACTGTAAGGTCCGATAGCACGCGCGTGCATCTTGTCGTCAACCATGTGTCCGAGTTTCATAAAGTAAGTAACACCTACTGTAGCTGGTTGGTCGAAACGCTCGCCTGTACCGCCGTCGTACAGATAAGTCTTACCTGCACGGGGCAGACCTGCTTTGTCGGTCCACTCGTTGAGATCGTCCATAGTACAACCGTCGAAGATAGGGGTAGCAAACTTGACACCAAGCTCTTTTCCTGCCCAGCCAAGCACGGCTTCGAATATCTGTCCGAGGTTCATACGCGAAGGCACGCCAAGCGGGTTAAGAACGATATCCACTGGTGTACCGTCCTCAAGGAACGGCATATCCTCAACTCGTACAATCTTACTTACGATACCCTTGTTACCGTGGCGACCTGCCATTTTATCACCTACACGGATCTTTCGTTTCTTTGCAATATATACTTTTGCCATCTCGAGAATGCCATTCGGCAGTTCATCGCCGACAGTCATATCATATACCTCGCGTTTGAACTGAGCGTCAAACTCTTTGCATTTCAAGATGAAATTGCGAATGCAACGGCATATAAGTTCGTTCTTGTGGGCATCATTGGTCCAGTTCTCAAGCAAGATAGTAGTGAAATCCACTTGTGCGAGTCTCTCGCGTGTGAAACGACTACCCTTTGGTATAATCTCGGTATCAAGAATATCCATAACGCCTGTTGACTGTTTGTTTTCGCAAATAACCACAAGTTTGTCGATAAGTACTTGTTTCAAATCGGCAATCTTCTTCTCATATTTCTCTTTCATTGACTCTACGCGCAAACGATCTTCCATCTTCTCGCGACGGTCTTTGATAGCACGTTTGTAGAGGTGACGGTCAATGACGATACCTGAAAGCGAAGGTGATGCTTTAAGCGAAGCGTCTTTGACATCGCCCGCCTTATCGCCGAATATGGCCTTAAGCAGTTTCTCTTCAGGACTGGGGTCAGTCTCACCCTTAGGTGTAATCTTACCAACGATGATATCGCCGGGTTCGATTCTTGCACCAACACGGATGATACCATTCTCGTCCAAGTCTTTGGTTGCATCTTCCGACACATTGGGGATATCTGCTGTAAAGACTTCAGCTCCACGCTTTGTCTCACGGACTTCAAGAAGTTCCTCAACGACATGGACAGAAGTAAACATATCCTCGCGAACAATGCGCTCAGAGAGAACGATAGCATCCTCATAGTTGTAACCTTTCCAAGGAATGTAAGCAACCTTGAGGTTTCTTCCTAATGCCAACTCGCCATTCTCCGTAGCAAAGCCTTCAGTAAGAATCTGGTCTTTATGGACACGGTCGCCTTGACGAACGATAGGACGAAGGTCTATGGTAGTGTTCTGGTTGGTTTTTTGGAACTTAGGCAGTTTATATTCCTTCTCATTAGAGTCGAAACTGATAAACTCCTCTTCTTCAGTACGGTCGTAGAGAATTCTGATTGTAGTAGCGTCAACAAAGATAACCTCGCCTTCGCCCTCTGCTTTTATTTGAGTACGAGAGTCTTCAATCAATTGTCCTTCTATACCTGTACCTACAATAGGAGCTTCGCTTCTAAGCAAAGGCACACCCTGACGCATCATGTTCGAACCCATGAGGGCACGGTTAGCATCGTCGTGCTCCAAGAAAGGAATAAGTGCAGCAGCAATAGAGGCAATCTGCGAAGGAGCCACATCCATAAGATTGACTTCAGAAGGTTCTACAACAGGGAAATCAGCCTCATAACGGGCTTTTACGCGGTTGTTTACGAAACTTCCGTCATCGTTGAGCGGAGCATTACCTTGTGCTACGATATGCTTCTCTTCGTCTTCTGCTGACATATATACAACGCCCTCATCAGACAGGTCAACAACAGAGTCTGTAACCTTACGGTATGGTGTCTCAATGAAACCAAGTTTATTGATCTTAGCGAAAATACACAGCGATGAGATAAGACCGATGTTTGGTCCTTCAGGTGTCTCAATCGGGCAAAGACGTCCATAGTGAGTATAGTGTACGTCTCGAACCTCGAAACCTGCACGGTCGCGACTCAAACCACCGGGGCCGAGAGCCGACATACGGCGTTTGTGTGTTATCTCTGCAAGCGGGTTCTGCTGGTCCATAAACTGCGAGAGAGCATTCGTTCCGAAATATGAGTTTATCACACCCGAAATAGCCTTTGCATTGATAAGGTCGGTTGGTGAGAACAACTCATTGTCGCGCACATTCATACGCTCACGGATCGTACGGCTCATACGAGCAAGACCAATACCGAACTGGTTGTACAACTGCTCGCCAACGATACGAACACGACGGTTAGAGAGGTGGTCGATATCGTCAACCTCGGTATTGGAATTGATAAGTTGGATAAGTTGCTTGATGATAGCAATCATATCGTTTTGGGTAAGGATATGAACATCCAAGTTATCCATTGGCAAACCAAGTTTGCGGTTGATCCTGTATCGTCCTACCTCGCCAAGGTCATATCGTTTTTCCGAGAAGAACAAACCTTGTACAAACTCGCGAGCTGTTGCGTCGTCGGCAGGCTCAGAGTTACGAATTTGGCGATAGATATAAAGCACTGCCTCTTTCTCGCTGTTAGTCGGGTCTTTGGCAAGTGTGTTGAAAATGATACTATTGTCAATGTCCGAGTTTTCGTCGCTGTGCAAAAGGATGGTTTTTGCACCTGACTCAAGGATAAGTTCTATATTACTCTCGTCGAGAGCCACTTCACGGTCAACAACAATATCATTACGTTCAAGGGTACTAACCTCGCCTGTCTCCTCGTCAACAAATTCTTCTGTACGCTTTTTCAGTACGCGTGCCGCAAGTTTCCGACCGAGTTCTTTTACAAGGTTTTCCTTTGTAACTTTAATTTCTTCAGCAAGTTCGAAGCACTCAAGTATATCCTTGTCGTTTTCAAATCCGATAGCACGCAGAAGAGTTGTTACAGGTAATTTTTTCTTACGGTCGATATAAGCGTACATGACATTGCTAATGTCAGTAGCGAACTCAATCCATGAACCGCGGAAAGGAATGATACGGGCTGAATAGAGTTGTGTACCGTTGGTATGATGACTTGTTCCGAAGAACACGCCGGGGGAACGATGCAACTGGCTTACAACAACTCGTTCAGCACCATTTATGACGAAGGTGCCTTGGGGAGTCATGTATGGAATCTGTCCCAAGAACACGTCTTGTATTTGCGTATCAAAATCATCGTTGTCAGGGTCGGTGCAGGTAAGTTTGAGTTTAGCCTTCAACGGCACTGCATAGGTAAGACCTCTCTGGATACACTCTTTAATGTCGTATCTTGGGGGGTCGATTGAATAGTCAAGGAACTCTAATTTGAAGTTCTGACGGGTGTCGGTAATAGGGAAATTTTCCGAGAACACCTTAAAGAGCCCTTCCGTACGCCGTTGCTCCGGTGTGGAATCCATCTGGAAGAAATCACGGAAAGACTCAAGTTGGATATCCAAGAAATCTGGGAAAGGCATTGGCTTCTTTATTGAAGCAAAATTAACCCGTTCGGTTTTAGGGGTAGCCATGTGAATAAAGTGTTACTAAATGTATAAAACTTAATTAAAAAGACTTAAATTGTAATTTATTAACAAAAATTAACAGCCTTTCTATTTTTGTAAAAGAAGGTACAGTTCCCAATATTGGGAGACTGTACCTTTGCAGTAGTCTGCAACGGATAGGTTGCAAGATTATTTGAGTTCAACCTCTGCGCCTACTTCTTCAAGAGCTTTCTTGAGAGCTTCAGCAGCTGCTTTGTCAAGACCTTCTTTCAAAACTGAAGGAGCACCGTCAACGAGATCTTTAGCTTCTTTCAAGCCGAGACCTGTTTGCTCTTTAACAGCCTTAACAACTTGCAATTTTTGTGCGCCGGCAGCTTTAAGAACTACATCGAAAGATGTTTTCTCTTCTTCTGCGGGAGCGGCTGCTCCGGCAGGACCGGCAGCAACTGCAACAGCTGCAGCAGCGGGTTCAATACCGTACTCGTCTTTAAGAATTTGAGCGAGTTCGTTCACTTCCTTAACTGTAAGGTTAACTAATTGTTCAGCAAATGCTTTCAAATCTGCCATTGTTGTATAAATTTTAAAGGTTTTACATAAATTATAGTGCAAACGGCACCTCGTGCATAAGTTGTCGGGTTATGCTTCCCTTTCACCAAGAGTTTTAAGAACACCGTGAAGTGTGTTTTGACCTGATTGCAAAGCAGAAACGACTGTCTTGGCGGGTGATTGCAAGAGTGCAATAACATCTGCAATAAGTTCGTTCTTGCTCTTTATTGTAGCGAGTGTTTCAAGTTGGTCAGCACCAACATAGATACTCTCTTCTACATAAGCAGCTTTGAGTTGAGGTTTAACATCGGGGTTCTTTTTATCTTTCTCACGCAACTCTTTAATCAAGCGAGCAGGAGCATTACCTGTATTGCTGAGCATAAGAGCAGTGTTACCTTTCAGTGCAACGAAAAGTTCGTCAACACCTCGACCTTCGAGTGCTTTTTCGAGCAGAGTGTTCTTTACGACAACAAGCTTAATTTCGTTTTTGAAGCAAGCACGACGCAAATCACTCGTCTTTTGGGCATTCAGACCTTCAATATCCGTCAGATAGAAATGGCTGTAATGACCTAACTGCTCTTTAAGAGACTCGATAATTAGATTTTTATCTTCTTTTCTCATAGGACAAATACTTCATTTTTAATCAACGGATTTCGGATCAATTTTAAGACCCTTGCTCATTGTACTGCTAAGGAAAATGGATTTCAAATAAGTACCTTTTGCAGTAGCAGGTTTCAGTTTGATGATTGTCTGGATAAATTCGCGAGCATTCTCAGCAATCTTCTCGGCGGAGAAGGAAACTTTTCCAATAGCGGTATGAACGATACCGAACTTATCAACCTTGAAATCAATCTTACCTTGTTTAACCTCTTTCACTGCTTTGGCGATATCCATCGTTACAGTACCGCTTTTGGGGTTAGGCATCAAGCCACGCGGACCAAGAATACGACCGAGAGCACCAATCTTACCCATTATCTGGGGCTGGGTGATGATGACATCAACGTCAGTCCAACCACCTTTGATTTTCTCGATATACTCATCAAGACCTACATAATCAGCGCCAGCCTCTTTAGCAGCAGCTTCTTGATCAGAGGTGCAGAGAGCAAGTACGCGAACTTGTTTGCCAGTTCCGTTAGGCAGAGATACCACGCCACGAACCATTTGATTGGCTTTACGGGGGTCAACACCCAAACGAACATCAATATCCACAGAAGCGTCAAACTTCGTGGTTGTAATCTCCTTCAAAAGCTCAGCGGCTTCAAGAAGGGTATAGGCTTTACCGGGTTCAATTTTCGCTAAAGCCAACTTCTGGTTTTTTGTAAGTTTACTCATAACGCAATTGAATTTTAATGTTGAACGGTAATACCCATACTTCTTGCTGTTCCGGCTACCATCTTCATCGCAGACTCAACTTCAAAGCAGTTGAGGTCAGCCATCTTGTCGGTAGCAATCTGACGGCATTGCTCTTCAGTTATTGTACCAACCTTCTGACGGTTAGGTTGAGCGGATCCGCCTTTGATTTTAGCAGCTTCAAGCAACTGTATTGCTACAGGGGGAGTTTTAACAACGAAGTCGAAGGACTTGTCGGAATAATAAGTGATGACAACAGGAAGAACTTTTCCTGCCTTGTCTTGTGTTCTGGCATTAAACTGCTTGCAGAACTCCATGATGTTGATACCTTTCGAACCGAGTGCGGGACCAACCGGAGGCGATGGGTTTGCGGCACCACCTTTGATTTGCAGTTTTATAAAACCAGCAACTTCTTTTGCCATAATTGTAAAAATGTTTTGTTGTTAATAGTTAATAAACTACCGAGTAGTTCAACGATTCAATAACCAAATCTCCTACTCTTTTTCTACTTGTGAGAAACCTAACTCAAGACTCGTCTTCCTGCCGAAGATGGTAACAATAACCTTGAGTTTGCGTTTTTCAGGAAGAATCTCTTCGACTTCTCCGTTAAAGCCGGAGAAAGGACCGTCTGTTACTTTGAGTGTCTCACCAACTGAATAACTTACTTCCAACAGTTCCTCATCGCTCATCTCGTCAACCTTGCCAAGCAACGAATTTACTTCAGCCTGACGGATTGCACGAGGTTTGATTGAATTAGGACCATCGGTTAGAAAGCCGAGAACATTGGGGACATTGCGAAGACGCGGATAACACTCGTCAACCAAGTTTGCCTCTACGAGGACATAACCCGGCATTGAGTTCTTTTCTTTAACAATACGCTTGTTGCCACGATTAGCAACCACCTTCTCTGTAGGGATAAGTACTTGCGATACCCATTCTGCAAAGTCGGGGTTAGTCTTACGAGCGGCTTCAATGTATTCTTTTACCTTGCCCTCTTTACCACTGATGGCTTTCAGCACATACCACTGAAATTGGTTTTTGTGTTCCATGTCCGTAACTTAAAAAAGTCCGTAGATAAAAGTCATCAAATGCTCAAAGCAGAAGTCCATTAGCCAGACAATAAGTGCCAAAATAATGGAAGCAGTTAGAACAAGCACTGCGCTGGCTTGCAATTCCTTTGGTTTGGGCCAAGCTACCTTGTACACCAACTCATTGTAGGAATCTTTCAAATCGTCGATTATCTTCATAACAAATAGATTTCTTTTTTAGCACGGAAGGCAGGAATCGAACCCACATTGACGGTTTTGGAGACCGCTCTCCTACCATTGGAGGACTTCCGTAAGTGTATAGAGCCAAGATTGGCTCTATACTTTACTTTGTCTTATTCAATAACTTTGGTGATTTGGCCTGAACCAACTGTACGACCACCTTCGCGGATAGCGAAACGGAGACCTTCGTTGAGTGCAACAGGGTAAATCAGTTTAACTTGAATTTCGAGGTTATCGCCCGGCATAACCATTTCTGTTCCTTCAGGAAGGGTGATTTCACCGGTAACGTCCATTGTACGGATGTAGAATTGAGGACGATAGTGGTTGTGGAACGGAGTGTGACGGCCACCTTCTTCTTTCTTCAAGATATAAACAGAAGCCTTGAATTCGCTGTAAGGTTTGATAACACCCGGGTGAGTGATAACCATACCACGACGAACTTCGTCTTTGTCAATACCACGGAGCAACAGACCTACGTTATCACCAGCTTCACCTTGATCAAGAAGTTTGCGGAACATCTCAACACCGGTAACAACTGATTTCTTGTTTTGGTCAAGACCGAGGATTTGAACTTCGTCGCCAACTTTTACAACACCTGTTTCGATACGACCGGTAGCAACAGTACCACGACCGGTGATTGAGAATACGTCTTCAACAGGCATCAAGAATGGTTTATCAACGTCGCGAACAGGGAGTTGAATCCAGTTGTCAACAGCGTCCATAAGCTCCATAACTTTGTCTTCCCATTCAGGAACGCCGTTGAGTGCACCAAGTGCAGAACCGCGGATAACAGGAGTATTGTCGCCATCGAACTCATAGAATGAAAGAAGTTCGCGCATTTCCATTTCAACGAGGTCAAGCATTTCAGGATCGTCAACCATATCGCACTTGTTCATAAATACAACAAGACGAGGAACGTTTACTTGGCGAGCCAAAAGGATGTGCTCACGAGTTTGAGGCATAGGACCGTCAGTTGCTGCAACAACGATGATAGCACCGTCCATTTGAGCAGCACCGGTAACCATGTTCTTTACATAGTCGGCGTGACCCGGGCAGTCAACGTGTGCGTAGTGACGATTAGCTGTTTGATAGTCAACGTGAGCGGTGTTGATGCTGATAACACGCTCTTTCTCTTCAGTAGCGTTGTCGATAGAGTCGAATGAACGAACCTCTGAAAGACCTTTCTTTGCCAAAACGAGGGTAATAGCAGCGGTAAGGGTTGTTTTACCGTGGTCAA
>JAFVAX010000088.1 GCA_017480285.1 Paludibacteraceae bacterium
CGCGGGTATGTTGGTTATCCCATATAGATGTCATACCTTGTGTCTTGACGCGGGTATAGTTGAGTATCTTTCCCCCGTATGAGCCATTGAGTACGATACCAAGTTCCCAGCCTTTATAAGAGAAAGTGTTGGTGAAACCGAAGGTGAAACTCGGGTTAGGGTTGCCAATGACGGTCTGGTCTTTGTCGGTTATCTTGCCGTCGCCGTCAAGGTCTTTGAAGCGTATATCACCTACCCAGACACCGGAGTTCTTGTCAATCTTGTTGTGGCCGGTGCCATCGTCAACTTGAACTGGACCATTTTCTATTTCTTCTTTATTGACAAACAGTCCGTCAGTTACGAACCCATAGAATACGCCCATAGGTTGTCCGGTCATGATGGCTGTAGCGGTTTGGAACTCGGAGTACCAGTCAACATTTCCCCAGATGGGAGTGTCGTTTTGGTCCATTGCCATAACCTTGTTGCGGTTAAGAGATATAACGAGGTTGGAGTTCCATTGGAAATGGTTTTTGTCGATGTTGGTTGTATTGAGCGAGATGTCAATACCGCGGTTGCGTACCTTACCGATGTTGGTCATAGGTGTTGCTATATCGTCCCAGCCGTTGCCACCTATGATAGCAGGAACAGAGGGTTGCAACAAAAGGTCGCGTGTAGATTTCTGGTAGATATCAACAGCGAGTTCAAATCTGTTTTTGAATAGTCCTAAATCTACACCGATGTTAAACTGTTCGGACGCTTCCCATTTGAGGTCGGGGTTGGCGTTGGTTGCCATACGATACGAAGTGCCCATGCTTGAGGCGTATGCCCGCATCTTTGACGCATAAAGGTAAGTGCCGATGTTGGAGTTACCCACCTGTCCGTAGCCGAGACGAAGTTTCAGGTTCTCAAGATGTTCCACACCTTCCATAAACGGTTCGTTCGTTATACGCCAAGCGAGAGCAACTGACGGGAATGCACCCCAGCGATGTTTAGGACCGAACTTTGAAGAAGCGTCGCCACGGATAGTGGCGGTTATGAGATAACGATTATCATAGTTGTAGTTGGCACGGGCAAACACTGACACTGTCGTGTTAGCATCTTTCCAACCTGAGTTGGTTACGTATGTACCATCCTCGCTCATAACCTGAACATCGTTGGTTGTGAGGTTGTTTTTCTGAAGAGCAGTTCCTTCCCAAGCGGATTTTGACATCTCCATACCTGCCATAACACCTACTGTATGTTTGCCGAAGGTCTGGTTGTAGTTGATGTAGTTTTTCCAAATCCAGTAGAAACTATGCTCTTCGCGCTGATAAATCTTATTTATATTATTGATTCTCACGCCAAACTGATAAGTAGGCATAAAGCCTTTGTTGACGGAGTTGTTAGAGTCAAAACTATATTCTGTACGGAGATTCAAGTAGTTGGTAAAGGTGAATTGTCCGTAGAAGTTACCCATTATACGGTCGCGTTTAAGACGGTTGTTGAACAGCAGTGCCATAGCCACGGGGTTGTAGCTTGCCGAGGCGTTGAGGTTGGCAGGTCCTGAATAATTGCCGTCCTTGTCTTTCACTTGAATATCAGGTTGCATCGTTATGGCAGACATAAGGATACCTGATTCACCGTCGTTGTTGATTATTTTCTCGTTAGTGCGGGCGTAAGAAAGCGAACCGCCGAGTTTGAACCATTTGGTAAACTCATGATCCACATTTGCCCTGGCTGTGAAACGCTCAAAGTCTGAACCAATGACAGTACCTTGCTGTTTCATATATCCGCCTGAGATGGCGAACTGTGTCTTCTGCGAACCACCTGTAAGAGAAACCTGATGCGAGTGCATAACGGCTTTTCTTACAACTGCATCCTGCCAGTCTGTTCCGTGTCCGAGAAGGGTAGGGTCTTGATATACATTGTTAAGGTAGGTGGTAACTCCTGCATCGTAGAGGTCTTTTTCATAAATGGCATAGTCGTGCAGGTCCATCATATCTATTTTCTTTACGAAAGTTTGCAAGCCTACATAGCCGTCGTAACTGACATGCACCTTGCCTGCTTCGCCTCGTTTGGTGGTGATGATAACCACACCGTTAGCACCGGCAGCACCATATATGGCACAGGCAGATGCGTCTTTGAGTACATCCATGGAAACGATATCTTGTGGCGATATTGTAGCGAGTGGATTGACTTTAGTCTGACCGTTGCTACCACCTGCCCAGTCAAATCCTGCTATGTCGGCACCTGAACCTGAGACGGGTACACCGTCGATGATATACAGAGGCTCGTTGTCGCCCGTTATGGACGAAGCACCACGCACACGAATACTCGTTGCGCCACCGGGAGCACCTGTGTTTTGCGTAACTTGCACACCGGCAATACGACCTTGCAACATTTGGTCGGCATTGGTAACGATAGACTCTTTGAGTTTGTCGCCCGTTATGGAAGCCACAGAACCTGTTATATCAACCTTGCGGGCAGTACCGTAACCGACTACAACAACTTCGTCGATGAGTTGAGAATCTTCTTGTAAGGTTAGGTTTATGACTTGTTGTTTGCCAACTTTTACTTCTTGCGTCTTGTAGCCAATAGAGGAAACAACGATGACGGCGTTTTCCGGAACGGTAAGTGTGAAGTTTCCGTCAAGGTCGGTAACTGTTCCATTACTTGTTCCTTTCACTACTACGGTAGCACCAATCATCGGCTCACCTGCTGCCGTACCATCCATTATTCGCCCCTTTATTTCACGCTCTTGGGCGGACAATAGTACGCAGACGCTTAGTGCCAGAAAAAGAATAAGTTTTCTCATGGATGATTTGAGATTATGATATTTTACAAAAAATGAAAATAAGTTGAAAGTCAAAAGACGATTTCCGCCTTTTGACTTTCAACTAAACATATTAACGACTAACTTTCAAAGTTTGGTTGCCTGAGCGGAGTACATATACACCTTGTGGCAGGGCGTTGAGGTCAACTTCTGTACCGCTCAAAACATTGGCACCTGTGAGGTTGAACACGAGAATGTTCTGAGCCGAGCGATAGAGGTTGATACCAACTTTCTCAATCAGGTTTTGTGAAGCGACTGTTTCAACGCTACTTGTTTGCGAGCGATAGCCACGTATTTCTTTTATCTGTGCTTTGTCGGTATATGCTTGCATATAAACGCCTTGGCGATTTTGTTCGTCAGTGTAGATAGTACCGTCAACTTTTGACATTTCAATCATTTGTGCTTGTGTGAATGTCAAGACATTGTCTTGTGCTCCTGCTACAACCGATTTCATTTCAACAGAAGGTCCTGTCCAGAAGTTTGCGGGAACGATTCTTCCTATTCCCCAGCCAATACCAACTGAAGCGTCTGTTACCGTTACAACAATGTCTATTTTTTCGTACTTTTGGATTGTTGCAAGTGAGAGCCAAGTGAAGTTATATTCGGTATTGATATCATCAGGAGTAATAACTTCTGATTGAAGCTGAGGTTGTTCAGGATTGGTTGAACCGCCTTTGAAGCCCTTAACAGAAACGAGTACTCCTTCATTATCGTAAGCTTTGATATGAACACCTTGTCTATTATATTCATCAGTCCAGAAAGTGCCGTTAACTTTGGCAAAACCGAGCATGTCTTCTTGAGTGAATACATATCTGTTTTGAGCACCCATTCCTTTGTTTTTGCAAAGGAAAGTGTAACTTATTACATCATAGTTGCTTACCGGTACAATCTCGCCGATACCATAGGTAATGTGGTCAATATCGTGGTTCATAGTGATGATAACCTCAAAATACGAATACTGTTGCAGAACTGCAAGTGGTACATATCCGTATTCGTCTGTTCTGAGGTCCTCGCTCGGGGTGAGACCTTGCGTTGGGTCTGTTTCTGCATCGGATGTTGCATACGCTTTTGTAAGTTGCAAGTCTGCTTTGGCTTCAGATTGTAGATAAACTTTCTGAACTTTGCTTTTGCGAGCCGGATCAAGTGCGAGAGCCACACTTTTTTCCCCTGCTCCACAAACTGCCTTTTCAAATCCGTTGCTTGTTTCGGTATCAGCACCATAGTATTCAACAACGAGTTGAATTTTGCAGGGGGCAGGTGCAAATTCTACGACTATACGCTCGTAAGCTGACCAGTCATCTGCAATCCACCAACCGAGTCCTCCTTCCCATGCATTAGGGAAAGACATTATTTGTGAACCAACATCATAGGTAACACCACCCCAACCGGTGCTGTTATCACCTACCAAATCATTGAGCGACAAGTTCAATGTTGCCGCGCTCATTGTTAAACTTGTTAAAACAACAAGCATAAAAGAGAACATCTTTTTCATGATAATTGTTTTTTTATGACCGACTTTTGAGTGTCGATCGGGTTAATAATAAAGGTTGTTTAGTTATGTATTACTTTATATCTTTTTATCTCGTTGGTTTCAAATATAATTGAAACAATATAAATACCTTGTGGCAAGTTAGAAAAATCTATTTTTGTTTGGTTTTGTCGGATAAGTGTTTTACCATTCAAATCAGTTATTATAATTTGTGTTACAGTTTGTTGTGTTTTTATATGTAATAAGTCATGTGTCGGGTTTGGTGATACAACAATATCATCTTCTTTATGCTCCGTTTGTTCTTCAAAGATGACTTTTGGAGGTTTACTATAATGTCCTGTCCCATTACAATGCATATCTCTTATTGAGAAATGAACTCTTGCGCCATTTTGAATATGTGTTTCTCCAGTGATATGAATAAAATCTTCGGACAAAATAACTCCTTCTTGATTACTTTGTATGGTTTTGTCGGATATTGTAATGCCACCTCCGTGAATTTTAATAAACTTGTTTTGCGCTATGTCTGTATTTGATAGCGTAGTATGTGAACATTCCGGATAGTTTGGTAAAACTCCCATGATTGCTGCTTGAGACAAATGGTAAGTTGTATGGCTATTGTTTATTGAATCCAAAGTATAATATCCGTTATGCCATCCTTTCCATCCATAATTCACATAAAATTTACCTGAGTCATCATAGCCTTCCAATAAAAACTGATGTCCGTGTCTATTGTTTACGGAATCTAACCGACTTCCAGAATAAAGTATAGGTCTTCCTGATGCGAGTTCATTTCTTAAAAGATTAAGCCAACTGTTATTGCTATACTGTGAACGATATTTAATTGTATCGGCATAATATGTAAAAGTGTGTTTTAATGCAGGTGTTATCAAGCGACTATATGCACCGGACTCCTGACATCCATAATCCATATCTACTGCAACTCCAACATCGTGTAATAAATTTGCAACTTGATTAACAGACGCCATATCAGTTGCGCTTGTTAATCGATACGGCATCATTTCAAAGTCGTATTCACGCAATACTTTATTACCAAAATCATCTTCTACTATTGCAGCGTATGGCCATTGCCAATAACACATTGTTTGACCCATTGCTACAGCAACGCATCCTACCAAAGAAATAGAATCAGGGTGGCATTTTGGACAGAATTTATTGTAGCTTCTAATTGTATCTGAATTAGAAAAATTATTTCCTCTTTGTCCCCAGCTTATGCGATTGCTATCAATTATTATTAGTGGTTCAACATAATCTGATATATAATTTTCTGTATCTTGTTTTGGTGATGAATAATTTGATAATTGTTCGTTGTACCAATTGATAAGTTCAAGAAAAGCCTTTGGTGCTTCGTTTCTTAATAATTTATCACCACCATATTCCATCGAATATGCGAAGATTTTGTTATTTATAGGTGAGATAAGTACCCAATCCTTATTTGAATAAACAAGATATAGTGATGTCTTACCTTTTGATGTTACACTAAATGTTTCTACTTTATAACTATCAGTCAATTCTTTTTTAGATGATTTCTTCCCCTCCCAAAAATTAGAGACTATACTTACAATCTTTTCTTTGTCTGTACCTTGAGAATAGACACGCATACATAAAGACATGAGCATAGAAATCAATATGTAAAATAGTGGTCTTCTCATTTTCTTACTTATAATTTATAATAATGTAAAACTCCATATTTTTTAATTTCAGCAGTAAGTATGTTTTTATAAACATCTTGCATACTGTCGCAAAAACTTACATATTTTGTAAATCTGGGATCGTTTTTTGAAAAAAACTCATAAGCACTTGGTACCCTCATACCGTAATAAAAGAAATTAGTATAAATCAAATTATAATCGGTACTCTTTAAATGATTAAAATGGTAAATAGCATTTAGATCTTCGTATGAAATCATATGAAGTTTGTCTATTTTAACCCTTTGGCATAATGCCGTGTCTTTTATTTGCCATATTTGCTTAATAGATTGTAGTTGTTCCCACTTACTATTCAAGATATAAGAATGATTAAATGCCACTCTTCTTACGGCTTGTGGTGAAGCGCAAAATGCAGTCGTACTGATTTGCAAAAAAGGTTTCCAACGCCAATCAATCAAAAAATAATCATCGGTTAATTCGATATAAGGTTTTATTGATAATATGGATAATTGTTCTTCAGCAAATGTACACCACATGTCTTTGTATTCAATCCCCATACCCGGGTCTAAACTCGGATATGAAAATCCTAAATGTAGAGAATCATATTTATACTCTCCATAAGCGGCATTACTATTGTACTCCGTAATAATATTCCCTATTAAGATTTTATCAATATCGCTTTTATCCTCAAATTTTACTACAACCATACAAGCTCCTTCATAAAAAACATCTCCAAGCGATTCGTCAGGCGTGTGATTTTCGTTTTTAGGTTCAATTTGCGGAGTAATAAGCTCTGATGATTTTTCCTTACAGGCAAAAAGGAAAACGATAGTTAATATGATTAATAATTTTGTTTTCATTTCAGTAATTCAATTTGTTTTTCTAATTTTTCAATTTTCTGTTCTTGTTGAAGAATATATAACGTAAGTTCCTCAATCTTCTGAAGGAGTTGTATTTGCAATTCATTTATTTTTACACCATTTTCTTGCATTTCTTCTGCTGATTGTATATTTGGTAAATGTTGGTGTTCTTCAATATAATCTTTTAATTCTGATAATGTTTTGAGCTTGTAATTATTGTCAAAGACAAAATCCGCTGTTGAGGGGTTGGTTACAAGAATATCTTTTGCAACGAGATTCGTAGTAGTTATTTTTGTCGTAACATTCAAATTTGCAGTTGTAATAGAATTTGTAACATTAAGAGTACTCGCACTTATAAGACCGGATGTATTTATAGCAGATGTTATGATTCCGCTTGTTGAATGGATAGTGCCGTTAACATCCAATTTATATGCGGGACTGGTTGTTCCCAAACCTAAATAGCCATTTGTACCTTTAATAAATAAGCGGGTTGAATTATTTGTTTTAATTGAAAAATTAGCAGAATTTGTTGAAGAGAGGGTTGCATCTATTAAAAAAATTGGCTTGTCAAATAAATATGAGTTTCTATCGGTTTGGAAATTTGCGTATTGAGAAACTCTTGAACCAATTGTCATTTTGCCGAACATACTTTTAATTGTCAATGCACCATTTGTTTCTTCTGGCCCTCTTATTGAACCTTCAATATGCAGTGCTTCCAAAGGATTGGTTGTTCTAATCCCCAACTTGTTATTCACTATTGAAATAGTATCGGTTATTGGATTTTCAATGGTTTCAAAATACAACTTAAATCCTTTCCAAGTGGAATTACCTCCATTGCCCGCTTTATAGTGAATATAAACTTTTCCGCTTGTTGTTGGAGAAATAACTGTACCATTATAGTTGCCACCTGTGAAATGTTTAAGATAATTAAGACCAATAGTTCCAATATTACCATCGTTATCCATTGACATTATATACATTTCAGATGCAGGAGAATAAGGGTAAAAACTTATTTGATAAGTGATTTTTACTGCTTTATTATCTTGTAAATCAATAATCCAACATTGAGTGTTACTATTCGCAACATAATCATCACCCCAAATGACCAGACTATCTGTGTATAGAGTGGTACAATCGTCAGCAAAACCGTAAATGCAAGCAATAACTATTAGATGAAGTATTAATAATATTTTTTTTGTTAAGTATCTCATAATTTTTAATTTTTTTATTTTAACACTGCAAAGATAAAATAAAAAAATGTCAATATATGACATAATTTTATCATATATTGACACTTTTTTTACAAAACTTAAATTACATAACAATTCTTTTTATTTGATATTTGATATTGAATGTTGTACTTCTAACAGTGTCAGCGGTCTGACAGTAAAAAAGGTCAACTATCAACTATTTTAGTGGCGAACAATAAGTTTGGTTTGTTCTACGGTTTTGCCTGCTGTTCTAACCAAATATATACCATTAGGCAAAGCGGAAGTGCTGATAGTTGATGTTTGATAGCTCGGATTTGATATTTCATTGCTAACAAGTTGTGAGATAACACATTTTCCGCTTATATCAAATATATCAATTCGCTCTGTTGCTTGAGGTACTCGAAGCCATATCTTACTGTCAGCAGGGTTGGGATAAACTTTCAGAATTGATAGATTTGAGTCCGGATTTTCAATGTCTGTTTTGATGTCGCTGTTCTCAACTTCAACAAAGAGGAAATCGGTATGCTTGTAGCCGTCAGCGTCGGTAACGGTCAGATAAACAAGATGTTTGCCAAGGCTGAAACTTACTTCTGCCGATTGAGTGGTTGCGAGTGTGTTGCCCGCTTCTGTCCAGAGGTATGTGAGATTGCTTCCTTGGCTTAAAGAGCCGTCAAGCAATACGGTTGCAGAAGTCTGTTCGCCGGAGAGGCTAACAAGAATATCTTCGCCTGCATTAGCAAGCGGGTAGTTATGCAAATCTTTCGCAGAAGCACGGATGTTGTCAATAACAATTGTTCCTTCCGTACCGTTTTCAACATAGAAGGCTATCTCTGTAACAGTTCCGCGGTTAGTCCAAGAACCTGATGTGTTATATCCACCTACAAACTCGTCGAATGGAAGGAATACTTCTTGCGTCTCGGTTGATGTAAGTTGTATGGTAGATTTCCAATAGTGGTCTCCGGCATCGCGCAGTTGTACGAGCAAGTCTGCTCCTGAACCATCGCCACGAACTTGATAGCGTAAACCTTCGTAAGCGGAAATGTCTTGAGAGCAACCTTTCATTCTGCCGGCATAAGAGTTGCTTGAGAGGTTATAATGAAGTTGCATGGACTGTGTTGCTTCAAGTGCGTTTTCAGAAATAAGCGAGGCATCGCACTGTGCTCCGTTCTCATTGCGCCCCCAAGCAGAAGCGAGTTCCGCATTGTTTTGATATTGCTCGAAGTTATCAAAAAGTTCATATTGTTTTGCTCCTGCAACGGCGGTTAGTACGACCTTGGCGGTGGCAGTCTCGCCCTTGTCGTTAGTAACGGTTAGAACAATAGTGTTTATCCCGACAGGCAATTGTACCGTTGCAGTCGTGCCTTCTGCTATAAGAGCACCTTCTAAGGTCCATTTATATGAAACGATAGTGCCTTCTGCGTCTTTTGATGCCGAGCCGTCAAGAGTGAAACTGACGAGTCCGTCGTTGTCGTCGTCGGTGGCAGTCTGATACTGTCCGGCATTGACCGTTATTGTTGAAGGCTTGTAGTTGAAGTCGATGTTAGGGCGGTCAAGGTTTGGTACGCCTTTGTGTCGCGACCAGTACTCTCTCAGACTCTCGGCTGCAGGCGGGTTGTACCAGTTGGAGTAACTGTTGATGTTAAGTACATCGTAGGGTTTGCCACCGAACCAAAGCAGGAAACTGCGATATTGCGTGTCAGATGGGTCTTCAACATAGCGGATTATACCGTCAATGGCGATAGCGGCATCGGCTTTTTGCTGTGCTTCGGAAAGAATCATATTCGCTCTGCCTGCTTTTTCCCAAGCGGGTATATCCCACACATTGGGGGCATTCAGACCGCGCCAGCCCATGCCATATTCTCCGATATGCAGTACGGGCAACTCTTCGGGTTTCAGGTTACATTCACGGATAAGAGACTCTTTGATGAAGTTGTCTTCGTGCCAATAAAGAGCCTGCTCAACTTTTTCGGGTGTCGTTGTTTGTCCTGCGGGTGTGAAGATATCGAGGGGCATATACTGCGAGAGCGACATCTCGTCAAGTCCTGCGATATAGCGACCGATGAGGTTGCGCGTTACTTGTGTTACTCCCGGACGGTCGAGATAAAGAAGCGAGTAGTCGGGCACTCCGTCTGCCATGATACGGGTAAAATAGTCAAGATGTCCGTCAAGACGAAGCAGGTATTCAATATGGTGGCAGAAATTATGTCCGAGTACAATCTGGTCTTTTACATCTTTATAGGTTGTACTGAGCAGATTGCGTACTTCCTGAGAAAGGTCTATCCAATGTTGCGGATAGTTAAGCATTGAGTTCATCAGTTCCGCACCGAGGTCAAAGCGGATAGGGGTAACAAGTTTTATTCCTGCTTGATTGCTTTCGCGAATGGCTTCGGCGAGCATCTTGAGTCCGGGAAGAATAATTTTCTCTTTATACCCTAATTTTGGGTCGGTAGGGTCAAGTTTGTCGAACTTCCCGCGCCAGTCGAGTCCGCCCGGGTCGGTTGACCAAGTAGAGCGGTCGTTGCCTTCGGGCATAGCATAGATGATGGGGTCAACATGCGGGCGGTAGTTGATATAAAAACCGTGTGCAATAAGGGCTTTAATGATTTCTTTCTGGTTGGCGATAGTGGGTGTAACCGTTTCGCCGTTCCACTCTGTGAGGATACCTTTGGCGTAGGTGTCCATAAAATAAGTGGGGTTGAGCGAGACATATTCAATGCCCCAGTCTTCCATGATGGCAATATAGTCTTCGTGGTTAGCGAAGTTGCTTACCGACCAACTTGACCACAAGATACCAATCTTTTGTGGGGGAATGTCAGCCTTTTGTTTTGCATTTGCTGCAAATAAGGTTAAAAACGAAAGCAGTAAAAATACAATCTTTTTCATAACAACAAAATTACATTTATATTACTATTTACTACACTGCAAAGATAGTGTATAAAAATGTAAAATACTGACTTATTTTTGGCGAAAAATAATACTTTTATGTCAAATGTCAATTATAACCATCAGTAAAGTTTTTAGTTCAGTAAAAACACTCTTGAAGCATAGTCGCCGTTAAGAGGAAGTAAAATGCCGTTATTCATTAGAAAATCTCCGCTGAATGTTTTGCCGTCTAAAGTGCAGGGTTTTTCGCCGGCTTTGATATTCAGTTCTTTAAGAGTGTATTGCTTTTCAGGGTCAAGTCCTGAAAACTTTACTCGCTGAGGTTTTTGATATTGGAATTGAGAGAGGCTGTATGCAAAAACCACTGCTTGCTCGCGGTTGTCGGTTACATACATAAGTGCTACTATGTCCTGTTCTGCCGGTGGTAGTGGCTCCGGATGAACTTGAAAAGCTTTTGGTGCAACAAGGCGATAAAGGTTGCCAAGTTGCACAATCTCACGAATTTGCTTGTAGTCTTTTATGGCTATACGGCATTGCTGGAGTTCTTGTTCGGTCATGTTTTTGGGTTGCAGTTCCATACCGAGTCGGCCTGACATTGCCACATCTGCGCGGAATTTTATAGGAACGATTCTGCCTGTCATGTGGTATGGCGAACCGCCTATATGTTGTGCCATAAGGTTGGCAGGGAAGAAATAAGAAGTTCCCCACTGAATAAAAATGCGTTGCAGGGCATCGTTGTTGTCGCTTACCCAGAACTCGTCGAAATAGGGCATAAGTCCGTAGTTGGCTCGCCCGCCACCGCTTGCGCAGTTTTGTATGACAATATCGGGATATTTCTTTCTAATACGTTCAAGTACAGAGATTAAACCTAAATGATAATCGATATAGATATTACTCTGCTTGTGCTTAGGCAGATATGTTGAGCCATAGTTTTGAATTGAGGCATTAGCATCCCATTTGATATAAGCGATATCAGGATTTTCAGAGAGCAGTTTATCAACGGTATTAACTATAAAATCCTGCACTTTGGGGTTAGTGAGGTCGAGCACCACTTGCGTTCCGCCACGGCCGAGATTAAGGTTTTTGTTTGCTGCTTGCAGAACCCAATCGGGGTGTTGTTCGTAGAGTTCGCTTTTAGTGTTGGTGCTTTCCGGCTCAATCCAGATTCCGAATTTCACACCTCTTTGTTTTGCAGCATCCGTGAGTGTTTGAAGTCCGTTTGGCAATTTCTTTTTATCAACCACCCAGTCGCCGAGTGAGGATGAGTCGTTGTTGCGCTGGTACTTATCGCCGAACCAACCATCGTCCATGACAAACAGTTCGCCACCTAATTTGGCAATATCGTCAATCATAGCGATGATACGCTCTTCTGTTATGTCAAAATAAATGCCTTCCCAAGAGTTAAGCAAAATGTCTCTTACTGCCTTTCCGTTGTGCATCATGCCACATTCTCTTGCCCAACGATGCAGTGAACGGCTGACACCACCCATACCTTCTACTGAATAAGCAAATGCTAATTTGGGTGTTGTCAGAGTCTGCTTTGGTGATAGTACATATTCTGATGATTGCGGGTCGATGCCGGCGTAAAGGTGGTAGTTGTCGTGGTTGTCGATGTTAAGTCTTATCTCATAGTTGCCGTTCCAGCAGAGAGCTGCGCCAATCGTCCTACCGCAAGCTTCATTCGGCTCACCGTCAAGCGAAAGCATCACTTCGGGGGCATCGAGATGAGCGTTTCGTGCGCCGTCGGTGTTGCGAATTGTTTTGACACCTTTCGTAAGTCGTTCGCTGACCGGTATCGCTTCTGCCGCCCAATCGCCGTGAAAGTGGGTGAGCCATATATTGTTGCCTTTGTCGATAAACAAATGTCCGCTATCGAAGCGTTTGAGGACGATATCTTTCTTTTCCAAGTTACATATTTCTGTCCAAGTCTCAATGACATCGGTGTTCTTAAAAGCCTTGTAGAACAGTGTCAGCCTAAACTTATGCCTTTTGTCGGTCATAACGAAACTGACTATTTCGGCGTTTTCTGTTGTTGCGTGAGATATATCAGCAAGTCGAAGGTCTAAATTCAAATCTCCTTCGGGGAACTGAATTTGCAATGCCGGCAGGTGAATCATATCAATCATTCCGAAAGCGGGCATGGCAGGGAAAGCCTCAAAACCGGCATTCTCAAGTTCGGTCGGGTTGGCTGATTTGTCGCCGTAATAAAGTATGTGAGGAACAGTTGCAGAGTCCGCTTTTACAATAAGTTGCGAGTTTGGAGTATTAAGCGTTATGATTTCTGCAAAGGTTATTGCTGAAAAAATAGTTAAAAAGAAAAAAAGTGTCAAGCGTTTCATGGCTGAAGATACATTTATTTGTTAGTTTTGCAAATTTAATGTAATAATTTTTGAAACGCTGACACTTTTTTAACATAAATAAACACTTATGTTATTTTGCCTGTGCTCCGAGAACAGAATAAGTTTTCCCGTCTCGAACGATGTATATTATTCCGTTATGGAACAGTTTGTAGGGCTTGTTTGTGTCGTTTTCCACAACGGGCAAAGCCGCTTCTGTTTGCCCTACGACATGAATGGTTGCATTGTCGGAGAAGTTGTCTGCACTGACTGTTGTGGTGAAATCGCCAAAGGTCCTGTCGGAAAGGAAAATACCACCGGTTATTTCCCCGCCTGCGGAAACAGTCCAAATGGCATTGTCGGGTGTAGGCAGAAGCATACCAAACTGATCTTTGACGATAATGTCGTATTCTATTTTTCCTTCCACATGGTTAACATATTGTCGTGTAGCGTCAATCGCTTTTTTTGCATATTGTCGCATTTTAGCGGCATCTGCATCGCTGACACCTGCTGTATGCCATGAGAGTGTTGTGGGGTCTTCGCCAAAGACGATAGAGTATTCCATACAGGCGGCAAGGTAAGTTGATTTGTTTGTCGGGTGTCGGTCGTCTTGGAACCAAGATGTGAGTTCGGCTGTGCCTTCTTCTTCGTAAGCCATTTGGTAGGCAACACCAACGGGACATACAACGAGTCCGAGTTCGCGGGCTATAAGCATATAGTTGCGCAAGAACTGTGAGTTGTAGTTGGTGAAGTTGGTCCAATCGCCTGAGTAAGCCCAGTTGACAGGAAGGATGATGATGGCATTTTTGTTTGGACATTCCTCACGGATAAACTCTACCCACTGACGCACATTAGCATAAAAACTCTCAGGGTTATTTCTTGGCAAAGCACTTTGTTCTTGCAGGATGATATGTGTCCAAGCCTCACTTCTAACCATATCTTTGGCAGGTTGCTGGTGTTCTTCGTTTTGCGAAGTGCCTGTCTCGTTGAAATGAGTTGAAAGTGGCTGACCGAGGATGGAATGAGGTGTCCATCGTGCATTTTTCCCTTGTGCGGAAGCAAGTTGATTGAAAACGGAGGCTTGATTGTTGTAGTTGATGAGTGAGTTGTTGAGTGATAACATTCGTACATGGTTTGGAGCGGATGGCACAAGGATAACTTCTTTCGGTTGCAGTTCAACTGAAGTAATGACGCTCTCGTGTTTTGTAAGTGTATAAGTGGCGTTCTGAAGTGAAACGGAGAAGTCGTATGTACCGGCTTCTACAGTTATAGGTGTTGTTGAGCCTTTTTCTATTTTTCCGTTCTCGCCTGCATATCCCCATACGCCTGTCATACCGAGACCTTCATACAGTCGCCATGAACTTTGTGTCGTCGCTTGTTTGGGGTGCAAGGTAACAGTGCCTTCAAAAGTGTTGGTTTGTTCGTTCAGTTTGAGTTCGCCTAAGGCGGACATATAGTTCCAATCGTTAAAGTCGCCCACTACAAAAATCGACTGCAAGTTGCCGTCCGTTTCTTCGCTTTCAAGCAGAAGCATAGCGCCTGCATCGCTTATGGTGAGAACGATGCGCTGAGTCTTATAGGTATTACCGCCAACTGAGATGTTGTCGTTAGTGCCTAAGACAAGTTGGTAAGGCACATCCATGAGCACTTGCTCTCCGTTGCTGCCATAGTTACATTTGCTACTCCAACTTGCGTCTGCCACCTTGAAACTGCCGGACAGTGTCTTATCGTAAAGCACATACAGACCGTCGCCTTCATCTGAAAACTCCCATTCTGCAACAGCGTTCCAACTGTTGATTTCGCCACGGAGATATATCCCGGAACTCTTGAAGGGTTTGCGGTCAGGGTCGGTCCAGCCTTCATAACTATGCGGGTCAGTTATTGTCGCCACACCGTTTTTGCTGACTGACAGATATAGGTCTTGACTTAGATTGACATCGCTTATCTGGTAGTTGCTCCCACCGATACTGAGGTTTAATGTAGCATCTTCTGTTTGACTGACTGCAAAATAGGTATATTCAACTCCATTGACGGTAGTGTTTCCTTCCGAAGTCAAGATGCTACCATTAACAGAGAGTTGCAGATTGTTCTGTTTTGTTGCGTTTTCAATGTAGATATAACTTGTATTGTCTGAGGAATAAACGGCTTTGATGCTGACATTGTCAAGTGCTAAAGCCATTGCGGCGTTGGCAGCCGTTCCTGTCGCAACAGAAATGTTCCAAGCAAGATAAATAGTTTGCCCTGCTGTCAGGTCGGTTTTTAGAGCCTTGTCGGTCAGGCTTGTAACATCAATAGGTACAATTTCTGCTCCTTCGGTTACATTGTCGGGTGTGAAGAAAGTGTAGAAGTCTGTTCCGGCTGATTGCCAATTCTCACCGTCGGAAGAAGTATATAGTTGTGCTACAAAACCGGCAGTGTTAGCACCTTTGCGATATTTTTCGATGTCGTAAGAGAGTATGAGTTTATCAATAGTCGCTGTTCCGGCATTGGTAAGAGAAGTGAGAATACTAAACCCTTTTGTTCGGTCCACCGTACCTGCACCACCTGTCGAAATTCCACCAACAGAGCAGTCTTTCGGGTTGCTACTGTCAGTGAAGTTATATGTACCATTAGATGCGTTTGCGGCAAGTGAGATCCCGCCACTGTACATCACACTTGTAGAGCAGTTAGCCCAAATGTTTATTTCACGAGGAAGAGACATGTGCCGGTCAATGCGCCACTCAGCAGGCAGGTTAAGTGTTGGTGCTGAGTTTTGCTCGCTGTACATACTGTCAAAATTTTCGCTCACAACGGGGTCTGTTTCTGTTACGACCAACTGAGCGTTCATCACCCCTACAATCAAACACATTGCAGTAAGGCACAATAAGAGTTTTGCTTTCATAAAATTAGATTTATAGGTTATAGAAACACACATATCGGTATGTTTTGTGCAAATATATGAAAAATGCTGAAATAAAGCAAAAAATATGCTAAATAACAGAGCCTTCCACCAAAAAAGCGGAACGCTCAAAGAACGGGTTGAGCCTTCCGCAAAAAAGCGGAACGCTCATCCCTGAGGGTTCCGCCAAGAAAAACAACACAATCCATTGTCATCTTAACAATGACAATTTTTTTCAGTTTTGTATTTGTAGGCGTTGAACCGCCTGTTTCAAGATATTTATGGTAGTAGTATCAGTAATAAACACAGAGTTAAGTCCTTGTTGCTCTTGTGGCGGGTCACCTGTCAGCGGGTCGCCCGGATGCCATATCTCATCTTTGGGTATAAGCGAACCACTCCAAGTCCAGAAATTAAATCCCGAGATTTCAGGTGTTTTTAGTGTCGCTATCGCAATATAACTATAGAAAACATCTCTTGCTTTGGTTGTTGCCTGAGGACTGAAACTAAACTCGTCTCTTGGGAAACCAAACTCTTCAACAATAAGCGGTTTATGTAATTCTCTTGCAAGATTGATATGTTTGTTGAGGTATTCGCCGGTGTTTTTAAGTGCCAAAGGCAGGTCTTGAAAAAGACTGTCTTTTCTTACCCACGACCAGTTCATAGGCCAGATATGTGCGGTTATGTAACTGATATTCGGGTCAGAGCATATCTGTCGGTGCAGTTGCTCGTCGCCATCGCATCCCCAGATACCTTCAGAGCCGATTGATATCAGATGGTTCCGGTCAAGACTTCTTATGAGACTTGATGCTTTTTTCAGCCACGAAGCGAATTGTGGTTTCACAGCGTCTGCAAATGCGCGAGGTTCGTTGCCAATCTGCCAAGTCATTATAGCAGGGTCGTCGGTATATCGTTTGCCGGTGTATCTGTTTGTGCGGGTAAGCATAAAACGGATATGGTCAAAAAACAAGTTTTGTGCAACAGTATCTGTAGAGAACTTTGAGGCATATTCTATATAAGCCGGATAGCCGTCATCATTGAGGTTGGGTGTGCGCCCTACTTTTTCGGAATGTTGCAGGTAGAATACATATCCGCCACTCCAGTCCCAAGCATTATTGAGAAAAACAACGGCTTTCATTTCTCGTTTCCCCATCTCTGACAAGAGGAAATCAAGTCCGTCAAGCAATGTGTCGTTATACACTCCGGGTGCTGTTTGAAG
>JAFVAX010000089.1 GCA_017480285.1 Paludibacteraceae bacterium
AATGCCTGAGCATCGGCATCGACATCACGAAAGACTATATCCCCGTCGCCCCCTGCGCACACTACATGTGCGGCGGCATCAAGGTGAACCTGGACGCACAGTCGTCCATCAACCGCCTGTATGCCGTAGGCGAATGCAGCTGCACGGGGCTGCACGGCGGCAACCGACTGGCCAGCAACTCGCTGATAGAGGCCGTTGTGTATGCCGAGGCTGCCGCCAAGCACGCGCTCTCGGTGGTGGAGATGTACGACTTCAACGAGAAAGTGCCGGCATGGAACGATGAAGGTACCATGTCGAACGAAGAGCAGGTGCTCATCAACCAAGACGTGAAGGAGGTGGGGCAGATCATGAGCACCTACGTCGGCATCGTGCGCAGCGACCTCCGGCTGCGGCGGGCATGGGAGCGGCTCGACATACTCTACGAAGAGACGGAAGACCTCTTCAAGCGCGTGCGACCCACACGCGACATCTGCGAACTACGCAACATGATAAACGTGGGCTACCTCATCACCCGCCAGGCATTAGAACGCAAAGAGAGCCGCGGACTGCACTACAACATCGACTACCCCAAAGACCCCAACCTCAACACACAAGAGGTGTGGTGAGAATTAAAAGGGCCATGCGGCGGGGAAACAGTTCGTCAGTTCAACAATTCATCAGTTCAACGATTCACCAATTCATCATCTCAACAATTCCACAACCCCATGATCACACACATCGTATTCTTCCGTCTGCTTGACGAGGCGGAGGGCAAGACCAAGGCGCAGAATGCCGCCATCATCAAGGAAGGACTGGAAAGCCTCATCACGAAAGTGCCCGGCCTGAAGAGCATACAGGTGGGCGTAAACATCCACTACGCACCTGCCACCGACTACGACATTGCACTCACCTGCCGCTTCGACACGTGGGAAGACCTCAACGTGTATGCCAACCACCCCGAGCACCTGAAGGTGGCCGCCTACATCGGCAAATGCAAGTCGTCGAGAGCCGCATGCGACTACGAGGACGAGTGACGGGGGAATTGGGGAACTGATGAACTGAGGAATTACACAAATCCCCAGTTAAACAAATCAACAATTCCACAGTTCCACAATTCATCAGTCCCCGGTTCGAGTCCGAGAAGTGGGCAAAAACAATAAGCACCTCATTTAGAGGCGCTTATCTTGTTTTTTATGAGTATTTGTCAGTAGTCTACGCATTTACTCAGTTTGTGCACCGATTACAGAATAGACCTTATCGCCGCGGAGAATATAGATTTGACCATCTACTATTATTTTGTGTGGTGAATAACCTTCGATCTGAATGTCCTCTAAACCATCGCTAATCAATTTGAATATTGGTCTTATAATAATAATACCATCCCAGCCTTCATCAAATATAATAGTACGTGGATTTTCTTCATTACCATCCCACCATTTATCGAATTTGTATCCTTCACGGGCTATAGCTTCAATAATAAGTTCTGGTTCGCATTCATTGGGAATCTTATGTCCAATTACATTTACATACCCTTCATCGGAGTTATAATCATATTCCAAATCATAAGGTCGGTACATTACTTTTTGGTTCCCGTATGATTTAATTTTTCCCCACATACTATTAAGATATGTTTCTAAAGTGCCGCATGGTACATAGATTTCAGGAATAGCTGGGGATTCAAAAATGGGTTGATATGTTCCCGTAATAGCATCAGCAATCTTAGGAGGTGTTATCGCTTTGAGGCGGAATGTTTTCAAGTATGGTGTCCCGTTTGCTCCTGGTGATACCCGCCCCACAAATGCCCATTTTCCTATTTGTTTTACCTTTTCTCCTATGGTTACTGATTCGTAATCCCCACCTTGAAAAGCACTCTCGCCAATTATTTCGACACTATCAGGAATGACAAGAGTTGGATTATTGAACAGAACGGAACCGGAGAATGCCTCTTTTCCAATCCAGCGAGTATCTTGTTTGATAGTAGTGTTTGCTGAAATTGAGTAGGGAGATGTTCTTTTGTTTGCAGCCTCCACCAAGAACTTGTCTGCATAGCGGATATTATTGTATGTGGGCAGTTTATGACAATTATAAAACGCATCATCGGCAATATCTTCAATGCTACTTGGGGTGTTAATTTGTACCAAATTAGAACACCATGCAAAGGCTTCTTTCCCTATGAACTTCACATTGTTGCCGATGGTGACTGTTTTTAAATTCTCACAATTATAAAAAGCTTTTCTATTAATACGCTCAATGCAATTACCAATAATGATTGTTTCTAAAGAATCATTTCCATTAAAAGCCTCATCTACAATTTCTGTAACAGGATATCGGGCTGTAATCCAAGTTTTAGGATCTTGATAAGAAATACTATCTTTGATTACGGCATTAGCAACATAGGCACAACCAGCAGATGCCCTTCCCGAGGACGGATAGACATAATACTTAACGCCTTCAACATTAATGTCTATAGCCATCATAGTAGCAATATTTGCCAATATGACAAGAAAAACCAATAAATACTTTTTCATATCTTTATTTGTTTAATTGTTCTGACACAAATTGTTGCACTAATTCCATATATCCTTCCGGATTATTATCATTCAGGAACTTACGCAGAGCGGTTTTATTAGTATCACTCTGCAATAAGTTTATCACTCCTTCTTGTAGTTCTTCAGGGATAATAAGCCATGTCGATTGGCGGCTGAACGGATTTCCCGCCCGACCGTGAAACCAACGAATACCTAAACCGTTACGATTATTGTCCCAACGTAGCGCAACTATTGCCCATCGATTTGTAATATCTTTAGTTAAAACCACATAAGGACCACTTAATCTGTTTCGAGGAGATTTGATTTTAAGAATCTCATCGTTGCTTTGAATGGGAAAAACCTGTCCTGCAATCATAAATGCTTTCTATTTAGTGTGTCGGTTCATTATTATTGGGGTCGTCCAGTTTGTTAGGTTCCGGGACATTCTCATTTTGTGAAAGATGAATGGTTGATTTTTCTCCATAAAGAACGATGTCTATATCCATTGTATCATCTTCAATACTATACGTACCGGTAACAACATCACCCACATTCAGTTGTCCGTCAGAACTGCCTTGGGTATTCTTGATAGTTGCTGTAAAAGTGGATTGGGTCGCCTCATAGGAAGCAATTCCTGTTCCATTAACATAGCCGGACAAAAGAATTGTACATTCCTCTTTTGTAAAAGAAACAACAACTTTCGTTTGCAAAGCTGAACCCTTCCATGTTGTCCCTGCCAATGCAGAGTTTTTCTTGTTGTCAGGTTCGTTGTTAGTGCAACTCACAATAGTGAGACTGATAAGGCAGAGAGCTGCCAGAAAAATGTTTTTAAGTTTCATAATAAATTTGTTTTTATGGTTATACAAAAAGTGCGAACTTTCGCGTTTTATCATATTGGTTCTTTCGGGCTTGGACTCCCACTTCATCCAATACATGCAGAAAGTTCACACTCACAGCGTGAACATTCGCATTATTTCGGAATGAAGTTTTCAAAGTGTCCAAGTTTGAAAGAATCCTTAATAAAGCAAATGCTTAAATATGTATGTTTTGCATCGCCTCCGATGCTGGGTTTATGTCATAAGCGGTTATTTTGTAATTTAATATTATTTTGTTGCTATTACTTCCCAATGCCCCGATACTTTATTACCGATTCTCGTAATAATTCCGGCTTCTTGTAAATAGCCTAAATCGCGCTTGATAGTTATTTGCGAGACTTTCAGCACTGGTATCATTTGCGAAATAGTAATGGTATCACTCTCCTTTATCAAAGCGATGATAACTTTCTGTCTATCTGACATTTTAATAGTATCAACATTGGTGTCATCAGTTGTATAATTATTAGTATCATTTTCAGAGTACTATTATTCTTTCAATCGCCACACTCCCATCTTTTTACTACCGAACCACTCTATAAGTCCCTTATCCTTTAACACTAATAAATCTCGTTGAATTGTTTTTCTATTAACTCCTATTTTGTCCGATAGATATTTAGTGTTTAATGCGACATTTAATGCGACATTTTCTTTTATTATTTTGTAAATAAACCTCTGTCTATCAGTCAATTCTATTGCGACATTTATTGCGACATCTTTTCCGCCATTTAAGGCGTCTATGGTGGCGGAATGTTTGGCAATAGGCAACACGAGTCGAATGAAATTCTCCGTAAAATGGAAACAATCTTCTCCATATGCCCGCAAGATTCGCGGAATGCCTGAACCGAGTGATTCTACCAGCTCTACATCTTTATAAATACGCATCAGCTCTTTGTTTCGAGGCAGGGAAACTCCTTCGTAAAACTCTTTCATCGTCATCGTTTCCGGCAAGCGCCCGGCTGAAGTAATCTCCAAGCGGTCAGGGAAGATTTCAAATTTAGGCGGCACTTCAAACGAATAATCATTATGTACGATGGCGTTGATGACCGCCTCACGGAGTGCCACTCTATCCCACAAAGGTGTCTCAATTCGCTCTACAGGAGTGATGGTTGCCGCTGTCTTGTTTTCCACCTCTAATTTTGCAAGTACACTCTTGGTGGCTTTGATGAGCGAGCAATAACCATATTCGTTATTTTCAATCAAGTCGCAACGGTCAAGGCTTGAGTATTTTGCCACTTTGATGGAATTGCCGTTCTCGTCCGCGAGAAGATAAGCTACATAATTATATTGCCCGTCTTTAGTGAGCAGTTCCAATGTGCGGGCAAAATTATCATTCAGTGGTTTGCCATGCTCGGAATAGTAGATGCGTAATTGCTCGAAACTGAGGTCTTGACGGTTAGAAACGATACGACTGAGCGAATGGCGTGTGCGTGAAGCATACAGACGATCAATCATATCTTGCGGCATTTGCTCTACCGCCGTCTCAACTCGTATGAAGCAACCACGAGGCGACATGCCATATTGTGGTTTGTAGTAAGGTTTCTCTGTTCCGCTGGCCACAGTAATCTTGATTACTTGTATTCCGTTTATTCTTTCAGACTGCACATCAAACAAGCCCATTGGAGACGGAGAAACGCCCATACGGATACGATCCTTGATTTTGAGCATATCGCTGTCTATATCCTGCACGCCAACAGGTGTTCCTGCATCGTCAATACCGATATAGATAGTGCCGCCCTCACGATAATTGAGGAAGGCAATTACTTCGCGTTCAATATCTAACTCTCGTGTCAGTTCGCGCTTAAATTCTATACGGTTTGATTCGATCATAGATACACACTTATCCAAAATCGCTGCAAAAGTACGA
>JAFVAX010000090.1 GCA_017480285.1 Paludibacteraceae bacterium
GCGTGAGAGGTGGCTACGAGGTCCTTCGGGTGTGTCTGCACCAACATGCAAGTGAGGCGTGAGTTCGTCTATTGCCAAAAGGAAAAGTATGCCTACAAGAAAGCCGACAGTAGCGGGCATAACAGCCCACGCACCATTGTCCTGCTCGGCTTCAATAGCGGGTATAAGCAGCGACCATACACTTGCCGCTACCATTACGCCTGACGCAAACCCCAACAGGGCTTTCTGCAAGCGGTCCGGCATGTCGTGCTTCATTAGAAAGACGAACGCCGAACCGAGCATCGTGCCCAAAAGTGGGATAAGCAGACCTATTACAATAGTAAGTTCCATAATGTATTACGCAATATGCATTATGCCGGTTGCCACTTGCAACGAACGGGCGATACGATAGCACCCTCTTTTTTGAGTTCGGCAAAAGCCTTATCAACTTCCTTACGATCAGCGTTCAACGCTTTTGTTACATCGCCTGCCGAAACAGGTTTGCCTGCTTCACGCATAGCATTCAGTACTTTCTCTTTCATAATTTTAAGAATTAAATTGTTATGATTATTATGTTGTTTATTGACATACTAAACCTCCGTCAATCAAGTAGTGTCCGCCGGTGCAGAACGATGCCTTGTCGGAGATAAGGAAAAAGACCATCTCTGCCACTTCTTCGGGCCGACCTGCCTCACCGCGTGCAAAGAGAGCGTTCTCCTCCTGCCAATACTGCTCAATGCTTTTCTTGTCCTGCGCGGAGAATTTGGCAAAAAGGTTGTCAACCAACGGTGTATGTATCGTACCCGGGCAGATAGCATTGACGCGGATGTTCTTCGGACCTAAGTCGATGGCAAGGCTGCGGGCAATCTGACCTATCGCGCCTTTGGTCATTCCGTAGGCGAAACTATGGGCTTTGCCTACAAAGAATTGGTCGCTTGAATTGAGCACCACCGATCCACCGCCTCTTTTGATTATGTACGGCAATACGGCTTGCAGACTATAGACGGTGCCATAGATATTGGTCTGAATAACAAGGTCTAACTCCTCCTGACTGATGTCAAGCACGGTGTTGCGGCGGTGTATGCCTGAATTGCAGAAAAGGGCATCAATGCCGCCGAATTCCTGCTCGGCAATCAACGCTGCGCGTTCAAGTTCGGCTTTTTTCGATGAGTCGGCTTTGAAGAAGCGTGAGCGCGGGTCTATAGTTGTAGGCTCATTGATATCGGTAAAAAGCACATTCCAGCCTTCGCTTATGAATTTACTGACAGTGGCAGCACCTATGCCACTTGCTCCACCGGTTATGAAAATTGTTTTATTCATTGTTGTATTCTTTTTTCTAATTTCATTGTTGTATTCGGAACTGATTGCCGAGCCGTGGTGCAGTAGAAACCTTGATAAAAAGCCTCGCGCTGCTTGTGCGACATGCGGGCAAGCAGGGCTTGAGTTTCTGCGCTCTCTATGTAATCAGCCAATATTGGCTGATTACGGTTGTTGGCTGATTACGGTTGTTGGGCTGCTTTCTGTTGCTCTATTGCGGTCATTATTGTGTCCTTTATATTATCAAATTAAACAAAGTTACAATAAAAAAAACATATATGCAAATTTCGGTTTATTTTTTGCATATTTCAATATTCTTTAGTATATTTGCAAAATTATTACCTTAACAAACAAATATACAACGAAGTACAAAGATAAAATTCATTTACAAATGAAAAAGATATTCTCTCTTCTCCTTGCACTGGTTTGTGCAGTGGGAACCATGTATGCCGGCTACGGCTGGATTCCTGACAAAAAGTATTGCAAGTGGGGCGACAACTTCAAGTTCGACCACGCTTTTGTGTTCCACAACGCGGGTGCGCACAACAACACATACGGCGATGGCAATGTGGATTTCCAAAAGGTGCAGGGCGTCATCGCCTTCAGCTACATGGCATGGGCTGAGTTCTCCCTGCCTTCCGGCGATAACTATCTTGCCGAAAGGGTGGAGGTTTATCTTACTGCCAACGGCCAGAATGATATGCCCTTAGTCAATGTTTACATGAAGGATGCACGAGGCCTGAGGTACAAACAATGGGAAAATACCTTCAATTATGAGTGTCATTTCGACCGGGTGGAGGGGAAACACGACTGTACCGCCTATTTCGTGCAAAAACGTCAGGTGGAAGATGGCGATTACCAATATGCCTATTTCAATATCGTGTATAGCGATGAAGTATATAACTACATCCACAACAATAAGAACAAAGGTCTGGGTCTGCACCTGCTTGTCAGTTGGGATGGCAATGAATATAAGAACTGGTACACGTTCGAACAGGGCGAGTTGAATGATATCATGGAGCCGGTAACGGATCCGGTGATAGAGAATTTCCAATGGACGAAAAATACAGCGGGCAAGACCGCACTGCGTTTTACGGCAGACGGTTTAAATGAAGGAGTCTATCACGAGCGTGCGGCAGGCAGTGCGGTAGGCCGTGCAATAGACGGTATGATCCCCGATACGGAAACTAAGATTTCATCCGCCTACTACCTCAACCGCGAGCGCGATGACGTGGCTTCGCTCACATGGGAGCAGCTCAATCTCATGGGGCAAGACGTCCCGCCGTATGCTATCGAAGTGTCGCGTCAGCCGGTTTCCTCCATCAAGAGCTCTTATTACGACAGCAACCACGGAGGCCCGAAGTCTCCGTTTGCCGGACCCATGTCTAATTGGAAGAAGATAACCGTCCCGCCACTCTATCTGCCGGAGGGGATAAGGCTCTCGCATAGGGGCGGAGATACGCTATATGCGGAGTTTACAATCCCGAAGAAATCCTACGGTATGACGGAAGACGAGTCTGATATTATCATTGAATATGCCACGGACCCGTCCTTCTCATCGTATGAGACGGTGCGCGTGCCTTTCAATCTCTCCAACCGCCATGCCCCGACGTCCTACAGCGTAGAGTTGCCCTTGCCCCAACGTATGCTCAACCAAGGGGGGCAGAATTTCCATGTGCGTTTCAGTCGTGATTTAGTGGATCACGCCAACACCTGCTGCAAAGCGTCCATATTTATCAATACCAACCTTAGGAAATTGTCGGGAGTGAATGCGCATGATGAAGGCGATAAGATTAAGGTCAGTTGGACGCACGAGGGCAACGATGAAGGCATTTGGACCGGAGACATGTACTATCGAGTACAATACATTGTGGATGGTACTACCTATACGCAGGATTTCGCCGACCGCAACCTCACTTCTGTTTTTGTGACACAAGGTATTCCAACTTGTCTGCCCATCGAATATACGGTACAGATCCGTACGGATGCGAAGATCATTAGTTCCTGCAAGAGTAATTTAGAGACTATGGCTCCCACCCGCGAGGCGGTTATCACTTCGCTGACAGCCACCAAGGGCGACAGCAACAATCGCGTTCGCCTGCAGTGGACCGTCCCCAAGGACAAGAACGGCTTCTCCTATTTTACTATCACGCGTGCCTTGCGTGGCGACAGCGTGGCTACCACACTCGTGCCACAGATGCCGATGAACCCTGCGCTGACCACCTTCACCTACGAGGATAACTCCATGGAACTCGGTACGTACTACAACTATACCGTAACGGGGTTCCGCGATTGTGACGGCTCGTTGTCGCCGATGAGTACGCTCACCGAGACAGGCTACGCCCTGCCTTACGGCGTTATAACCGGACAAATCACCTACGACGGTCGCCAAGGCGTACCCGGCGTGCTCGTTACGGCTGTCACCGAAGACGAAGTCCCGGTGCCGAAGAGACTGAAGATGGATACACTGTACAAAGATACAATCCGTAATTTCCGCACGCTGGAACCAACTGCGAGAAATGATATTCAGGGACCTGCTTTTACAAGCGATTATGGAACAGTCATGTTCTGGATTCGTAATTTGAATAATGACAGGAATTGGAGTAGTCCATTCTGTCTAACTAATAAATTTCCCATAACGTTGCAATCAGATGGTTCGCTACAAGTTCGTGGTGTAGAATCAGGCATTCTGACCTTGGGTGAATGGTATCATCTGGCTGTAAGTTATAGTACGGATTCTTTAAAAGTGTATGTAAATGGCAAATTAGTTGGAAGCAGGAAGAATTCATACTATACTGAATTTGATTTCAGAATAGGCGATTCGTGGTCCAAAGGATACGAAATGGCAGATGTGCGTATTTATAACTATAGCATGGACTCCACGGAGATACGCAACTCCGCTCTCACTATTCCGCTCAAAGGGAATGAGCGAGGTTTGGAACTTTACTACTCCGCTTGTGAGCAAGGCACGGAAGTTCACGACTTGTCGGGGCACGGCAGACACCTACAAATTAGTGGTATGAGTTTCGGCAACTATACTTCTAAAGACTCAATCCCTGACAAAGTCGAACTGCGTATGGTGGACGACTCCACGCGGATGAACTATACCACCTATACCAAATCCGACGGTACATACGTCATCACCGGTGTTCCTTACAGCGAGAAGGGTACGTACTACAAGGTCATTCCTACGCTTGTCACACATGAGTTTGCGCCGGCTAACCGACCGCTCTTTTTCAACAACAACGCCAATACGCATAACAACGTCAACTTCACCGACCAGACCTCTGTACGGTGTTCGGGTGCCATTTATTACGAAGGCACGGACTACCCTGTAGAGGGTGCGTTGCTCAGTATCGATGGTCTGCCGTGTATAGTAGGCGATGTACCAGTGCTGACTAATGCGGATGGCCGGTTCTCCATCCTCGTGCCGATGGGACAGCATTATATCACTGCAACGAAGAACGGTCACACGTTCGCCTATAACGGCCGCTATCCCGAAGACCCGAATAATGCGGGTGTTACCCATGAGTTCCTGCACGACATCAACGACCTGCGTTTCTATGACAACACCAAACTGCTGCTCGTAGGCCGTGTCGCCGGCGGCGACGAAGAGATGCACAAGCCGCACGGCATGCAACGCGGCAAAGCCACTATAGGTCGCGCTGTCATCACCCTTGAGGCTTCTACGCTCTACTCGCTCAATACCGACTCCGTGGAACGCGTCTGGGAACAGCCCACGGATAGTATCGTTGCCGCAGGAAAGGCGGTTACATCCGCTTTCGGTACCGACCTCAGCCACAACGTAGTCATCTACACCGACTCCTTGACAGGCGAATACACGGCATTGTTACCGCCGCTCACCTACAAGGTGAAGAGTATTGTCATTCCGTCGAACGAGGAGTACCGCTTCAACCCGCTGTCGTACAACCCGATTGAGTTAGGCGCATGCGCCGGGAAGCCCATGATACAGGACAGTTTATGCCTTGACAGCACGACCGTCCGTCGCGTCAACTACCATCTGGCGTTCGATGCACCATACTATGTAGAGCCTGTGCTGACAGTCACCGATGCCTCGCGTACCGACCTTGCCTTCGGCGAGGAGTGGATACCGTGGCAGGACGAGAAGGAAAGACAACTCATGGTGCCGGTCTTTACCGTCGATTCAGCTACGGGCAGAACGGACTACCGCATGACCTATCCGATGTTCCGTCAAGGCTCGTCCTACCGCTGGCGGCTGAAGATCACCGAGACCTACGTCAACAAGGACGATGCCGCCCATCCTGTCACTACCGTGCTGCCATGGCAAAACGGCATCGTGACGGTGAAGAGTGAACTCGGCAACCGCATAGCCGCCGAGCGTGACACCATCATACCTGCGACTGATGATTCTACCACCATGGTGAACTTCAAGAGAGGAGAGACCATTATCCTTGGCGAAAACCAGATAGCGCTTGACTCCACTGGTTCCGGCTATTATTTCTTCCGCGCCTCCGACCCGAATATCACGAAGCCCTACACGCTCGGTGTTCAGATGAGTTATACCAATGTATATGGCACACGCAATTATTCATGGACGGAGAACGGACGTTTCTACGGCGTGGTGCTCGGCTCGATTACCAACGGCTCGGATGTCCTGACCAGCGGACCGGACGATGTGATTTTTATTCTTCGTAACGCTCCGGGTGGCGGTTCTACTGTGTCGGCAACCAAAGGTACTACGATTACTAAGAATTATAATAACTCATCATCCGTACATGGAGGAGTGGGGCTTGATTTAAAGTTTGGATTGGGCTATACCGGAAAATTATCTTTTAATCCAACATTAGATAATATTACAGCAGGGTGGCTCTCTTTGGCGTTTATGGGCGAAAAAGTTCACATAGCTCCGAGTGGTTCATACACCCACACTAAGTCTTGGACAAATACGTCAACAACTGCGAATACATTGACCCAGACTGTTTCGACCACCCCGGGCTTAACCGGCTCGGCAGGCGATGTGTATGTCGGACTAGCTACCAACGAAGTCTTCTCCAATTCCCGCCGTGTGGACATCCAGCGTGACCCGACCGATTCTACCAAGTATTTCATCAATGACTTCGACGGCTTCGTATTTGGCAGACGTTTCGGTACGCAGTTCGTTTATACGCAAACACACATCGAGACGAAGTTACTGCCCGATTATATACGGATGCGTAATGATTTGCTGAAACAAGCGGACTCCGTTTCCGTTGTCCTCTACCGCACCGGCCAAGACACTACCGTTTTTGTCAATAGCACCTCCGAACCGCTGTATTACACATGGCTCAGTCCGGAAAATCCGAGGTATGGTGTGGACACTACCACCTATGCGATGGTCCCTTCAAAACCTGCACCGGGCGTGAAGCTGCATGTGGAGAAAGACATGGTGCAATACTACAACGAGCAGGTACGTCTATGGAAGCAGCTTCTCGCGCACAACGAGAAGATGAAAGTAATGTGCAAGCAAAGAAGCGGAGCTTTCAAGCAAGAGCAGTACGATAAAGCCATAGAGAAATCAAGCCGCGTGCGCGAGGTAATGAGTGCCATATCCGATGCACGCGCCAAGATGGCGGCGGTCAGTCAATATGACTTAAATGGCCTCAAGGCATTTTACGATAGCACAAAATACGGTGATGGCAAACTCTACAAGGGTTTCTCCAAGGGTGAGGTAGAGCGACTGCTCAAAACCTACAACGACAATAAAATAATAGAGAAAGACCAACTCTCGACACTTAAAAAAGAAGAACTGGATTCCATGCGCCTCAATGTATCCGACTACTACGGAGGCGGCTATCTCATGCGCAATATATCCCTTAGTCCGGGAGCGTCCGTTGCGTTAGGCGAAACCAAATCGCTCTCTAAAGGAGATAGTTACACAGTATCGAATGAAGGATCTGCGAGGATAAGCGTAGGTCTCGGATATAGATGGGAAAGAGTAGGTCTCGCAGCTGTTTTGTCAGCTAATGCCGGTGGCAGTTCATCGTCCGCAGAGGGAAATAATGAGAATAGCTCTTTCTCCACCAACATCACCCTTGCCATGAACGCCACCTCGTCCATGTCGTTCGATATGTACGCTGCGCCGGACGGCTTTGCGCCTATCTTCTTTGTTCGAGCCGGTGCCACCTCTTGTCCCTATATAGGCGAGGAGAGGACGAAATATTACGAGCCCGGACTGCATGTCCTGACTTCCAAAACAATGGAGAATGAAGGTCCTTCACTCTATTTGCGTCAGGGCAGCAACTCGATGCAGCACGACCTGCCTGTCGGTGCTTCGGCGTACTTCACGCTCGGTATGACCAACCAGTCGTCCGTCTCCAATAGTGCCGGAGTCTATAAACTCCGCCCGATAGACAAACATTCGGGCGAGCAATTAGGCGCAGTCCTTGAGGTTAACGGCACGCCGCTTACCTCCGAGGGTATTACCTATTCACTTCCGGCCGGCGACTCCACCTTCGTCTCCTTGCGTGTCTATCAGTCCAACCCCGAGGTGATGCGCTACGACAGTATCGGTCTGGAACTCATCAGTGACTGCGACCCGACCCGACGCTCGGAACTCTGGCTCACCGTCAGCTACCGTTATTCCTGCTCGGACATCAACCTCACGCTCGATAACACGCTCCTCAACACCCAGACGAAGTCTATCCTTGGCAAGGACACGGTGGAACTGAGCGGCGAGATAAGCGGCTTGCTGCCGGATTACAGTGCGCTCTACGGCATTCGCCTGCAATACAAACGCGGCGAAGGAGAGTGGAGTACGCTCCGCACTTGGCGTAAGGGTATAACCGTGCGTGACAAAGAGGGCAACTATCCGATGCCTCATGCCGAACATTTCCGCTTCAATATACCAATGCCCGACAAAGACTATACCGATGGTACTTATCAGGTTCGCGCAGTCACCGTCTGCAGACCTGCTGCCGAAGAAGAAGTCTGCCACGAGTCAGAGACCTTCACCGTCATCAAGGATGTGGTCCGTCCCGAGCCGATTACTACACCTGCACCGGCTGACGGTATCCTGCGAAATGGTGATGATATATCTGTCACCTTTACCAAGGACATCCAGCCCGCCCGCGTGCTGGAGACCAATATATCCGTCACAGGCGAGCTGAACGGACATGACCTGCGTCACGCTGTCGGTCTGCAGCTCGGCGGACAGAAAGCCGCCACTCAGGCTACGCTGCGGCTCGGTGCATCCGACTTCACCATCGAGACATGGCTCAACTATTCCGAGCCGGGCGAACTGATGAACATCGGCGGCGACAAGTTCCGCCTCTCGCTCACTGAGGACGGCAAACTCTCTGTACAGATGGACACAACCGTCATCACCACGACCGGCTCGCTGCCGAAGAACAAATGGGTATTCCTCGCACTCAGTTATTCACGCGCCACTACCGGTAATAACTTAAACGCATCTATAGCTTACGATGAGGTGACGGATTCGCTGATGACTGATATTACCGTGCCTAATATCAACACCAAAGCCGCTCTCCAAATAGGAGGAGGTTCAGCAATAGCGATGATGCACGATCTGACGATTTGGTCTGTGGCACGCCGGATGATTACCTCACTCAGCGAGCGCAGCCGCTCCAAAGTGCCTTCTACACCGGGATTGGTTGCGTATTGGCCGATGGACGAGGGCTACGGACCGGTAGCCGCCGAGCATGTGCATGCACGGCATATAGTTACCGGAACTAACGCCTGGTGGATAGCCGGCGAGAACTACTCCGCTGTGCTGGACGGCAGCAACGCACTGCGTGTCCCTGTCAGCGAAGTGGGTATAGCAGCCGTAGATGACTATGTGCTTGACTTCTGGGTGAACGCCAATTCGGACGGCACAATATTGAGAAACGGCGACACTACACTCGTCTTCGCCGTCAAAGATGCACAACTTACCGTTGCCATTAACGGGGTGACACGCAAGACCATTCCGTTTGCGCTCGGCACATGGCATTATATTGCACTCAATGTACGTCGCAGCGGCTCTACCTCCGTCATCTTGGACGAACGCGTCGTATATCAGTACGTGGACGGTAATACGACTCCGCGTCTTGGCGATTTCGTCACTATCGGTGAAGGGCTCACGGGAGCGTTCGATGAACTGTGCATCGCGCGGGCTTCTGTCACCAACGAACTACTGCTCTTAAGCGCGCATTTCCGCCTCCATGGCAACGAGACAGGCCTCGTGGCATACTATCCGTTTGAGAAAGACTCTATCGATAGCGGCAACCAGCACCAAACTGTTCCTACTCTTGAGGACCGTTGCACCAATGCACTCAACAAGCATTCTGCACAATGGGTAAATGACAAAATAAATGACCAGATGGTAAATGGTCAAATGGTAAATACGAATCATCCCGCCTTGGTGGAAGCACGCCCTGTAGAGCCGGTGCCGTTCACGTACTCTGCTTCAGACCGTCAGATTACCATCAAACTCAACGACCAACAAATCTCGCCTGCTCGAGTTGAGGGTTGCAACCTGCGCGTGGAAATAAAGAATGTAGTTGACGAACATGGAAATTACTCTGCCCCTATTTGCTGGAACTTATATGTAAAACGCAACTCACTGATGTGGAAGGATAGTTACGCATACATGAGTAAGAAGGAATTAGACGAGCAATCGTTCGAACTGACCATGGTTAATAACGGTAGTGAGATACAGACTTGGCAAATTAACAATGCCCCTGCATGGTTACAACTCAATGCTACATCAGGTCTGATTGCCCCACAGACAGAACTGACACTCACCGCCACACTACCTTCTTCACTCGCAGCAGGTTATTACGCTGATATACTATTGCTTACCGGCAATAGTGGTATCGCCGAACCGTTCCTTATTGAAGCAACGGTGCTTGCCCCCGAACCGGAATGGCAGGTCAACCAAGAAGCGTATGAAGCCACCGGCAATATCATCGCAAGGCTCTCACTGCCGGCAGGTGTAGCACAATCGGAGTACGACATCATCGCCGCCTTTACGGATGGCGAATGTGTGGGTATAGCCCATCCGCAGTATCTCAGTTCGTATGATGCTTGGTATGTAATGATGACAGTCTATGGTAATAACGACCTGAAGGACAACCCTGACTCAAAAATGCAGTTCTGCTTGTGGAACGCCGAGTCGGGTATAACTTATTCGTCGGTCAAAGTCTTGCCGTCGGCCTTCCGCTTTACTCCGAACATGGTCAAAGGCACACTCGCTGACCCTGTAGTACTTGAAGTAACCAACCGACTGCAACAGACGCTTGCACTGCAAGAGGATTGGAATTGGATAAGCCTCAACATCAAGCCTGTTTCTTCGCAAACCGAAAAAGTGTTTGAGCCTGTACTTGGCGACATCACAACAATCAAGAGCAAAACTCAACTTTTCACAGTCAATACGCCTGACACCACTTATGGCGGTACGCTCAAGACGATGGGTGTTACCTCATCATACCGTGTCAAGGCGTTGCGGAACACATCTCTGACCATAGAAGGTACAGCGGTCAATTGTTCTCAGACTCCACTCTCTATCCGCAAAGGATGGAACTGGATTGGCTATCTGCCACTGCAGACGATGTCCGTCAACTCGGCTCTCGCCGATATAGAGCCGGTTGCAGACGACCTTCTGAAGAGTAAGACAGCCTTTGCCGTCTATGACGGCTCAGAGTGGGTTGGTACACTCACACGAATGACTGCAGGCGAAGGATATATGTACCTCTCGCATGCAGCAGAAGCCTTTACTTTCCGCTATCCTGAATCAAACGGACTGACAGCGCAGCGGACTAACAGCGTCAGCGGTCCAACTGCCAATCGCACTGCAATCCAACTTCCAACTTCCAACAGCGCAAGCGGTCTCTTTGAACCCGTCACTGACCCATATAGCGGCAATATGTCGGTTGTTGCACGAGTGATGAAAGGCACAGAACCTCTGCACGATGTTGAGGTAGGTGTCTTTGCAGGAGAGGAATGTCGTGGTGCAGCAACCGAAGAGTTTATCAACAATGGCTCAACCAACGGCTACTGGTTCCTCACTATTGCCGGAGATGAACCTCTGCCGCTCACGATTAAAGTCTATGACCCGAATACCCAACAGATGTATATCGTAAGCCAAACACTCACATACACTGATGATGCAATAATTGGCACTCTTGCTACTCCGTATATCATTCAACTTGACGATATAGATGGCATCAATCAAGTAGCAAGTGATAAAGAATCAGGCAACACAGTGTATAAAGTCTTTGAAAATGGTATTATATACATTCTCCGCAATGGACAGAAGTATGATACAACAGGTAGGCGTGTATTAGACAAATAAAAAATGCTTGAAATACAACAGGTGCGTGTAAGTTCTAAAGGCTTTCACGCACCTGTTTTTTTGTCGTAAGTAGTTTTTACTCTTTCTGTTAATATACTTATATAATCAGTTTTACACGAAAACCGCGTGTTGTAGGTTCTTCAATCAGTTCCTTTATCTGTTGGCGGATAGACTCGCGTGCAGCATCGGTTAGTGGTGATTCTGTAAGGTGTTCTACCATAAAATCCAATGCCGTTGTGCCGGTGAGTTCGGTATGCGTGAGTCGGAAAGTGAGCGGACGCAGTGAGCGCATATGGGTGAAAAGCATTTCTTTGAGTAGCCAGTAAGCGAGGTCTTGCTTTCCCGTTATATTATACTTGATGCAAAAACGGTTGATGTCGGTATGTATTTGCAGGAAATCGTAGTTGTCGCTGTCAATCTCATAAACGATTTTTTGAATACGATTCACAAACGCTTTTGTGGCACTATGCACAGGGTGTTCGTATATCTGTTCGGGTGTGCCGTCTTCGTAGATTATACCCTCGTTCATAAAGAAAATGCGTGTGCTCACATCGCGTGCAAAGCGCATCTCGTGGGTAACGATAAGCATGGTGAGTCCGCTTTTTGCCAACTGACGGATAACCGACAGCACTTCGCCCACCATAGTAGGGTCGAGGGCAGAAGTGGGTTCATCAAAGAGTATTACCTCAGGGTGCATGGCAAGCGAACGGGCTATGGCGACACGCTGTTTCTGTCCGCCGGAAAGTGACGCCGGATAGACATCGGCTTTCTGTGCCATACCTACTTTACGTAGCAGTTCCATCGCTTCTTCTTTCGCCTGTTGTTCAGGTGATTTCAACAGTTCCATCGGGGCGTAGATGATGTTTTCTAATACTGTCTTATGTTCGAAGAGGTTGAAACTTTGAAACACCATACCCATTTTCTGTCGCAGTTTGTTTAGCGGATAGCCCTTTTGGGTTATGTTCTCGCCATCTACCCATATCTCACCGGTTGTAGGTGGTTCGAGCATGTTGAGAGCGCGAAGGAAGGTACTCTTGCCGGTGCCTGAAGGACCGATAATAGAGATAACCTCGCCTTTTTCTATATCGCAATTAACATCCTTCAGTACGGTTATTGTGTTGCCGTCAGGATTCACGAAAGTCTTACTCAGGTGCCGGATTTGAATCATAAAACTATTATCTATTTGCTCAATTACTATAGCTTATCCGATGTCATAATTGGAGTTATAATGCCACTCCATACTCGTATATGGCATCGCTGGGTAAATCTATCCGGTCATTCCAATAGATACATGTACGACTTGAGTCTAACTGTGCGTTTTCAAATAAACCATGTTCTGTCTGCAGGTCCTTAAAAGCAGGTAATGTTTTAATATCATCTGCTACATCATAACGAACCTTCCGCCCGTCATCAAAGGAAACGAGCAATTGGAAATTCGCAAGTGGCCGGTATGATTTAATTCGCGGTATCATAGATTTGTATGTTAATCTTTTAGTGGTGGAAGTTTAACTATCTTCTGTGTATTCCACATTTCTTGTAATTCTGTTTTATGTTCTGTAAGCCATTCTTTCACCATTTTTTGTGCACGGTTAGGTAGGTCACCCTCTGTCATATCAAAGGTGTTGATATCAAAAACACCCATATATTCTTCATAAAGTGCATGAATATGCGCAGGTTCATGTTCTTTAGGTTTAAAGAACATCTTAATTATAATTCCATAAAAGCGACTAATTTCAGGCATAAGGCATTCTCCTTTGATTTTTATATGCAAAATTACTGTTTTTTTTTATTATATGCAAATATTGGAGCGAAATTTGTGTGAGAGATCAGTATTTTCTATTTTGTTGTGTTATTCTCGTAGCAGACAGAGACTCAGCGTTTTGCGAATAGCCCATGCAAGAATGAAATACAATATAGTTACAATCAGCAGCGGAATAAGAGCATCGAAGGTCCGAGAGCGGATAAGGTCGCTTGCACGCGTTAGGTCGGCTATTGCTATATAGCCTACAATAGAGGTATTTTTTAAGAGAGAGATACATTCGCCTGTGTAAAGAGGCAGACCTTTTTTGAGTGCTTGCGGAAAGACTATACCCGTGAAGGTCTTGAACGGAGTAAAGCCAAGACTGAGTCCCGCTTCTGTTTGTCCCCGTGGAACGGATGAGATAGAGGTGTCGAATATGTTACCTGACGAACTGGCAAAACACATGGCAAATGCCACTATTGCCACTAACGATGCACTCATACCGGAATTGGCAAAGACGACATAGAAAAGTATAAGTAGTAGCACAAGTGTTGGTATGCCATTGATAAAGTCGCCATAAAGGTCGGCAAACGTGCGAAGCCATCTGTGTCGGCTACGGCGGCAAGCACATACTCCAATGCCGAGCAGAGTACCTAACAGAATGGAGAAGAATGTGATTTTAATTGTCTCTACGAAGCCATCAACAATTAGTTTCCATCGGTTCTCGGTCTTAAGATTCAGACTAATCCGTTCCCAAAAACTCATTTGAGCATCACCTGATCGGTCAACAATGAAATACCCGGGGTGGCATTTATAATACGGACGAGAGAAATCCATCATTTTCTGACGCTCTTCTGTGATAAAGAGGCTTGCCGAAAACACATCTGCCTTGCCTGTATTGATAGCCATAATAGCCGAACCGAGATCCATAAACTGCATCTCAAAAGTCCGACCTATAGAGTGTGCAAAACGGCGAAGGATATCAACATCTAAACCTTCCCATCTGCCACCCTCGCCGACATAACTAATAGGTGCTATGTTTATACCGCATACGCAGCGTAGCGGCTTTTGTCCTTCCGGTATTGTAAAAGCGGGCTCTTCTATAAATTGACCGTCATTGATCCAATAATTGATAATGGAATCTAATGGTGCAGTGTCAAGAAAGGCATTAAGTTGTTCGGTAAGTTCTGTATTGCCCTTTCGGATGGCAAAAGCCACATCAAAACATTCCTCACCGACAAAAGCCTTTTTCATACCCAAACGCTTCAAATCTGCCAATGGCAACATAACCTCATCGCTGACATACATATCGGCATGCCCTTGTCTGACTGCTTGCACTGCATCGGCTTCGTTGGAAGTAAGAAAGAGTTGCACATCTGTGCGTTTCTCGTACTTTTGTTGGTAGTAACTGCCGTTAGTACAAGCCAGTACAAGACCCGTCAGTTCGTCCTCTGATTTAGGTTCTTTATAACTACTGCTTCTGCCCGAGCAGGCAGTGACAATGCTTATAAGCAGAAAATATATTGTGAGGTTAAAAAAATAATAGATTTTCATCGTAGTGTTTTTTCGGGGGTTTAGGCACTGTCTTTTACTTTGAAAAAGATACAATAATCCGTACTTCTGTCAGTCGTACAAAAGCACGGATTGCAAGAAAAATTACATCATTTCGATGAGGAAGTTTTCGTAACCGAGTTTGTCGATGTAGTTGAGATATTGTTTTTCCCAAGCCATGTGCTCTACCTCTCCGTCAATCCATTTTTGGATGAGTTTCTGAGTGGGATAATCATCGGCAAAGGCTGCTGCAAGTTCGCTCAGTTCTTTGATTGCATCGGGGTTATAATCCTCTTCAATCTGTTTTTTCGGATCATCGTAGAAGGGGAACTCTATGGTTTTCATAGCCTCTTGCAGGTCAGCGGGTTTGCATCCGAGTTCAACCAAGCGGTTAAGTACTTCTTCTGCCTCGTCCCATTCTTCTTCTGCTTCCTCTTTCCATTTGTCGGCAAGTTTGTTCCAACCGTTCAAGCGGTTGTAAGCCGAGAAAGCGAAGTGTTGTTTACTGTTTCCAAACCAAACTGCGCCTAAATACGCAAGTCCTTTTAATGCTTCTTCTTTTGTCATAGTAGTAAGATTTTATTTTATAGATATTTAAGTATTTCTGTTTCGATGTCTTCGGGTTTAGTGGTAGGAGCAAAGCGTCCCACTACTTTTCCCTCGCGGTCAATAAGAAACTTTGTGAAGTTCCAGCGTATGTCGCTGTCTTTCTTGTAAGTCTTGCTTATAGTCTTGAGCATGGCGGCTGTCGTTTTGGCTTTTAGTCCGCTATACTCCTCCGTTGGTGCCTGCTCTTTAAGATAGGTGAAAAGAGGTGATTCGTTCTCGCCATTGACCTCTATCTTGGCGAACTGCGGGAAACTGACATTGTATTTCAGTTGGCAGAAACTGACTATCTCTTCTTCCGTTCCGTGGGCTTGCTGACCAAACTGGTTGCAAGGGAAGTCAAGAACAACAAGACCTTTGTCTTTGTATTTCTTATAGAGGTTTTCAAGAGCCTCATACTGTGGTGTAAAACCGCATCCTGTAGCGGTATTGACTACTAAAAGCACACTGCCTTTGTAATCTGCCAACGAGACGGGTTGTTTTTTGGTGTTAAGCACCGTCAAATCGTAAATTGTCATAGTTTTATCTTTTTTATTGTTATTTTTCTTTGCGCACGAGGGTATTGCAAGCAACAATACAAACAGCAATGCTATATAAAATCGGTTAAAAAATAATCGCATACCTGCTTTGTTAAAGTTGTTTTATTATGCTTTGTTGAATTTTTCTTTGCTCTGTTTGCAACGCGGACATTTCCAATCGTCGGGCAGATCTTCGAATTTGACTCCGTCGTGCTCCTGAGGGTCATATACATAGCCGCAAATAGAGCATACATACTTGCCACTCGCTTCCTTGTGGCTGAAGTTGGCTTCTGCAAGCACTGTAGGAACAGGATTATTAAGGTCAATAACGCGCTTTGCTTCGAGGTTCTCATAGCCTTGCGGTGTGTGAGTCCCCATATATACTGTCGGATGGTTGCTGACAAACTCGCGCACACGGTCAAGCGTCTCACGAGCGGCCTTAAGGTCGTCATAGACTACTGATAGTTTGTTTTGATATAGAGCCTCGTCTATGTATGTTATGTCTGCCTGAAACATATAGAACAAACCTTCGTTTTCGGCTATAACGAGACTATTGCCATCGGTATGCCCTTTGGCTTTTATGAAATAAACACCATCACATATCTTTTGGCTCTCAGGGAAATTGTAGTATGATCCGTCGGTGAAATGTATCGGCAAGATGTTTGAAACACCTTGCAGTTCTGTAGCATTCAGTTCGTCAGCATTCACATATATTTGCGCATTAGGGAAGGATCGTAACTCGCCCGAATGGTCGGCATGGCGGTGTGTAAGCAGAATCTTACTGACTTGCTCCGGCTTGTAACCTAATTGCTTGAAAGCGTCCATATACGAGCAGATGTCTTTGCCTGTGTATGCTACTGACTTTTCGTTAGGATTCTCTTCGGGAGTGCCGGCAGGCAGACCTGTATCAACAAGAATAACCTCACTTCCTGTATCGATGAGATAGTTTTGCAGACTACCACGGTAGCGGATGTTATGGTCAAATTTGTCAGTCCCTTCTTCACCTCCAAAAGCGAAAGGTTGTGTGTAGAAACCGTCTTTGCGGAACTTTATTGCTTTGATTTGCATAATGTTAATTAGTGTATTTTTCGTTAATTTACCTTTATCGCTACAAAATCGTACAAATTTACAAAAAATTAACATAAATTGCAAATAAAAGATTGCTCTTATTCCAAAATTCCAAGATTTCTTATTCCTCCCCCTGACGAAGGTCGGGGACTGAAAGGTGATATGCTGAAACAAGTTGCTCCAAGTTTTCGCATCGCAAGCGTGCAGCATGAGGGATAACAAAATTCAAATACTCAAAAAAGGATGCTGTTAGAATGAAATAATAAAAAAACTTGCAAATTTCAAAAAAAAGTAGTATTTTTGCACCCGTTTTGATAAAAAAGCCTTGGTAAAGGCGAGGGTTGCACCCTATAATATTCCGAAAGTAATTTTAATAAGGGTACAACCAAATGAAACATCTTAGACTTTCATTCGGATTGATGTGCCTCATTTGCATCAATCCCTTTTCTTTTCTACTCGCTCAAACAGTTGCTGACACCACACGAACAGCCACTGCCAAATCAGACAGTATGCAAATAAGTCTTCAGTCCGTCTATCGCTTGGCTGATACGGAAAGCAACATTCTAAAGATTAGCGAACATTCCCTTCGTGCCGCTACAGAAGCCGTCAAACAAGCCAAAAACAACTTTCTGCCAAATGTAAGTATTGACCTTTCAGGCAGTTACATAGGCGATGCACATCTGATGAACCGCCGGTTCAGCACAAGCGGTACGACTGAGGTTATCTTGCCAGGATTAGGTCCGCAAACAGTCAGTAACGGCAGACAGACATCGCCTCACTGGGGAAATATGCTATCTGTTGAAGCCACACAAGTTATCTACTCCGGTGGTGCGCTGACAGCAGGACTAAAAATGGCAGAAACAGGTGAGCGGATAGCAGAACTTGATGTTCACAAAAACAAGCAGGAAGTGAGGTTTATGCTGACAAGTTATTATCTTGACTTAGTGCGACTCCTGAACGAGACAGAGGTTATTGACTCGCATATCGCACTGACAGGTGAGGTGCTTGAGCAGATGAAAGCCAAAGAGCGTGCCGGAGTTGTGTTGCATAACGAGCTGACGCGCTACGAACTGCAACTCAAGCAGTTAGAACTGACTCGCATCAGATTACAAGATGCATTATCAATAGTTAGGCATCAACTTCAAACAACACTACATTTGCCACAACAAAATGTCATAATGCCTGACACGGCAGAGGTCAGGCAAGCATATGCCATGTTGGAAAATTCGTTATCCGAACAAGCATGGCAGGCTGATGCTTCTGACAAAAACCTCACTCTCCAACAAGCCGAAGCCGCGACAGATTTAAGCCAACAGAAAGTACGACTGACACGGGCTGCAAGTATTCCGACTATTGCCGCTGTCATTAAAGATGAACTCTTCGGACCATACACCACTGACCTTATACCCGTCAATGCTAATGTGAATGCTTGGTTTGTTGGTATCGGCATACATTACGATCTCGGCTCTGCTTGGAAAAACCATCGCGCTATCAAGCAGTCAAAAGCCGAAAGCGAGCGTACAAAAGCAGAATTGGATTTAGTAAGAGAGCAAGTCAATAATCAGGTTCATTCTGCTTTTGTCAGTTTCCTAACCTCTTTTACAGAAGTGGATACGCAACTCAAACAAGTGGAACTCGCCAATGAAAACTACTCAACTGTCGAGAAACGCTATAACCACGAGTTAGCACTTCTGACCGACCTCTTGGACGCTTCAAGTATGAAACTGCAGGCTGACATGGCACTGGTTAATGCACAAGTTAATCTATTGTATAACTACTATCAACTCAAATACATAACTCATTCATTATAATCATGGAAAAGACTAAAATCACATCGTATATTTATAACACTGTTATTGTCTTATTGCTTCTTGCAGGCATTGTTTATGTAGTGTTGCAATTCACTCATTTCGGACGCATTGAATATACCGACAATGCCCGTGTATGTCAATATATAGCCCCGCAAAACACCCGCGTTCAGGGTTTTATTCGTGAGATTCGTTTTGAAGCATACCAACATGTTAATAAAGGCGATACACTCGTTATTATTGAAGACAGCGAATATCGCCTGCGTTTAGCTCAGGCTCGGCAAGACCTCGCTCGTGCATTACAACAACAAAAAGCCACAGGCTCTGCCATCAGTACCACTAAATCCGGCATGATTGTAACAGAAGCCTCTATTGAAGAAGCACGGGTGAATATGGAAAACCTTGCACGAGAAGACGAACGCTACGAAGCACTACTTCAAGAGAATGCTGTTACAAGGCAGCAATACGATAATATCCACACTGCCTATCTAAGTGCTAAAGCCCGCTATCAGCAAGTCAAACAAACACATACTATGCAGACTAATGTAGTAGCAGAGCAAAGCCACCATCTCTCAGCGGCAGAAGCAACATTGCAACAAGCCGAAGCCGCAGTACGTTTGGCAGAACTGAACCTTTCGTATTGTTATATTATAGCCACCCATAGCGGAGTGGTAGGCTGTCGCGACATCAGCGTTGGGCAGTTGGTTAATCCCGGACAGACACTACTTAGCATCGTTGATGAAGACAATATATGGGTAGAAGCCAATTATCGCGAAACACAACTGCCCAACATAAAAGAAGGTGCAGAAGTTGATATCAATGTTGATGCTGTGCCTGACCATAAGTACAAAGGCAAAGTGGAACGCCTTGCCGACGCGACAGGCAGTGCTTTTTCTGTCATTCCAATTGACAATGCAACGGGTAACTTCGTCAAGGTGGAGCAACGCCTCACCATCCGCATCGCGTTAGATGAGAACAACAAAGAAGATTTGGCAAAACTCAAAGCCGGCTATTCCGTAGAATGTGAGGTGAAGTATTAACAACAAAAAGCTGATGCCATCACTTCCTGTTCATGTTATTTATAATTTGATTTGTTTGTAAAAAAAGTGTGAGTTTCTTATCGTGTCGCCAAGGCACCCCTGCAAAGGAACCTTATTACAACCAAGGATTTATGCAACTACCTCCTTCACCTCCTACGGCAGGAAAAATGCCGTTCCAGATGCCCATGTTCCACACATGGGGGCCACGGAAGATACAGCCGTGGATATATATTCTTCAAGTCTTCTGCATACAGTTTTCCGGCGGAGTGTATCTTGGTGCTTTAGAGGCTGTCAGAGGTACTACCTGTCTTATGCTCGAAGACCTGCTTATGCTTCTTTTTGCCGGTTTGGCAGGTATGGCAGTATATTTTCCTTTGCTTTTCCGTATGAAGTTCCGCTTCACCAACCAACAACTGCTTTGTGGTGCAGCCGTGGTTATAGGAATATGCAACTTCATTACAATGAGCACCACCAACATGGCAATCTTGCTTCCGGTCTGTTTCATTGCCGGTATGGCTAAACTGCAAGGCACATTCGAGAACATGAGCAACATTCAGTTATGGATGACACCTGAACGCGATTTTGGCATATTCTTCCCTATCTTGCATATTGTGTTGCTTACTGCTATTACCGGCAGTGCGTGGCTCGCAGCTGTCATAGCCTTCCATTTCTCATGGCAGATGATGCATGTATTTACTATCGGCACGATGTGTCTTGTTGTCCTTATCCAACTAACCCTTTGCCGACCTTTCTGCCCCATGCCACAACGAATGCCACTCAAAGGGATAGATATTTTCACGGGGTTACTGATTTCTCTACTTATGCTGATGGTCAGTTATTTTCTTATCTATGGCGACTATCTTATGTGGCTTAGGTCTCCAAAACTAAGAATGATTCTCGCTTTGAGCCTTATATTGCTCGCCTTTGTTATGTACAGGCTCAAAACGATTGACAAACCTTATATCTCTTTGGATATTTTCAAATATAAGAATGTGTTACCGATTCTGTTTGTTACCATTGTAGCAGAACTGCTTCTCGGTACAGAACATACACTTGAAGAGATTTATTGGTCGGAAGTACGCGGTTTGGAAGAACATACAAAAACGGCACTCTGTCTATGGTCGCTACCGGGTGTGTATGTCGGTGTTCTCATAACACTTTTCTGGCTTGGAAACAAAAAGTGGCCAAAAATAAACAATGGGAATCACACTTTCCATGAGCAGCCATGGAAAGTGTGGAAACTCTTTGCCATAGGTTTCGGTTGCATATTCAGTTATGCAGTCCTGATGTACTTCTTGACAGATGTCAATGTCCCTCTGTCAGACTATCGTTTGCCACTTGTGCTTCGCGGTTGTGCGTATGCCATTCTTGCCGCCTCACTTATGTGGAGTCTGCACGAGTCGGTTCACGACCTTGAACATTTCTTTATGGCATTGTTTATATTCAATATCCTGCACATGTATCTTGCCGGTGCTGCCGGATATGGACTATATACCACTTTCTTCAAACACCTTATGGCTGACAATATGTCGCGTTATGGGGCATATCTCACTCTGACAACAGTCAGCAGTCCTATGGCAGGTGCGGAAATAGTGAATAGCGTTTTTGCCGTAACTCTCAAACAGATTTTCGGCGGAGTGGTATGGGCATCAGGGTTTATGACTATGGCGTTCCTACTACTTGATATTCCGCGGGTAAGAACGGGTATTGAGAAAGTGCCATATTGGTCTGTTTATGGAATAAAACTGCTTTCTCGAGGAAAGCAACCGCAAATTTCGTAAAAATTGCAAATTTGCAAAAAAAATGTTAATTTTGTAAGAGTAAATCAAACAAAATATAACATTTTTATGAAAGCGATATTTATAAACGGCTCACCCCGCAAGAACAAAAACACGGCACAAATGTTAGAAAGTGCTATGCGTGGAGCCGAACAGGCAGGAGCAGAAACAGAACTTATACACCTCTACGACATTCAGTTCCAAGGTTGCAAAAGTTGTTTTGCCTGCAAACTGAAAAACTCAAAATGTAATGGTATATGCGCCATAAAAGACGATTTGCGACCTGTGCTTGAGCGTTGTTATGAAGCCGATGTCGTCGTTTTAGGCTCACCAATTTACTATAGTTACCCCACCGGCATACTACGCTCTTTTATGGAGCGGGCACTTTTCCCGATGGGTACATACAAATATGAAAACCTGCCAGACGGCACAAGGCGACATATCATTCAAAGACGGAAAGTGATGCCTTCGGCTATCATTTACACAATGAACTGCCCCGAGGACTATATGAAAGAGATAGGCTATCCGCCAATCCTTGAGGAGAACACCAAGATCCTTGCCGACATCTATGGTTATGCCGAGACCCTCTATGCCTGCAACACCTACCAGTTCAACGACTACAGCCGCTATGACTTCAACCTCTTTAGCGAACAGGACAAACGCCGTTATCGCGATGAACATTGGCAGACCGACCTTCAGAATGCCTTCAACCTCGGCAAACGACTTGTTGAATTAGCAATGAAAAATCTTTGAATTTGGAAATTAGACCGCTACGTTGTTGGAAGTTTGAATCTTTGAATTTTGGAATGAATAGTATTTTTTGAATCTCCCACTATGAGACAGTCTTTTCTTTTATTCATTATGGCAACATTTTGCTTGACAGGTTGCACGAGTGATTGTTCAAAAACGCCCAAATGTGATATGTCATATCCTCAGGCAGAGTGGCACAAAGCCGGTGTGATACTTATGCATACTCCCGGGGCGGAACTGTTTAACGGAGTTATACACCCTTCTGCAGGTCTGTTTGAACACTATTTTGATGTTGAGCAGGCAGCCAAAGAACACCTTGGTTATATCCGTCTGTTGGAGAATAATGGCATCCGTGTTCATACGGTTATAAGTATATTGGAAGAAACGGGCATTGACACTTTGCAGACATTGGCAAAAAAAGTTCTTACCTACGATATATCTGCCATTCCCGATGAAGATGAAGATACAAGCGAGTCGTACAGGCAACAGACTATAAGCGAGATGAGTCGTGGCGACCTTATTCGTTGCATCCTTTTGCAACCAACGGTGAAACTCTCCCGTACGGACAACAACACAGGCTACGAAGCAGCGTATATTCAAAACCCGCTTATGAACCTCTATTTTACCCGCGACCAAAGTATCACCACTCCACGGGGACATGTGATTTGCCGAATGAACTCGTCACAACGGACACCCGAAACGGATGTTATTGAAGTGTGTTACGAGCATCTGGGACTAAAGCCAATTTTGCGTATCGCAGGCGAAGGACGACTCGAAGGGGGCGACTATTTTCCTGCAGGCACTATCTCACTAATCGGCTGTGGGATGCGCACAAACCGAGAAGGTATCCGACAAATGATGGAAGCCGACGCTTTCGGGCATGACACTGTCGTTGTTGTGTGCGATCATAAGTTCTGGCAGATGCAGATGCACCTTGATACATATTTTAATATAATTGACCGCGACCTTTGTACGATGGTTCGTAGCCGTATGGAAGCAAAGCCCGACCAACCTGAGTATGTTACTTGCGACATCTATGTGCGTCAAAAAGTCGATAAAACTTACTCACTTATACAGGAAGATGTGCCTTTTGTCAGTTTCTTGCAAGAGCGTGGTATGCAGATTATTCCCATTGACACAGAAGATGAGTTGCATTATGCCAATAATTACCTGACTATCGCACCACGACAAATTATGGCTGTAGGTGGTCAGAGCGAGGCTTTTGCTAATCAATTGAAAACTGCGAGAGTGAAAGTCGAATGGGTGCCGTTAGAAAGTCTTATTGACGGATATGGTGCAGCCCACTGTATGACACAAGTGCTCCGACGAGAAAAACAACATTAAACCCTCTGTATTTGCAGTTCTTGTTATTTGTCGCTTTTAGTCCGATTACAATGTCGGCAGAGCATTTGACAATTCTCTTTTACCGTCTTACCTCCTTTTGCCCAAGGGATGATATGGTCGGCTTCCATCTCGTCAAATGCAAATTCATGTTCATGTCCATTCGGGCAGTTTGGATTAGCACAGCGGTGGTGTTGCTCTTCATAGACCTCTAATGCCGTATTCTCGTCAAATACGCGCAGACCAAGGTGTTGCTCATTGCCGTCTAACACATACCAAAGAATACCCTTCTTGTTGGAAATCTCGCCGTCTTTAAGTAGTTTGGAAATCCGTTGCTCCAACTGCTTGCCATCAATCTCGTCTTTGATGTGCAAACGATACATCTCTCCCCAATCGGTGGCGGTGTATAGTTTCTCGTGCTTGCCTGTAAATTTGGCTTTTGCCCAATTAACCACCTGCCCGAAATAGAGCCACAAGCCGTCTGCATTGCTGTCATGTTGGTGCTCTGCCATATACTGCTCAATGGACTTATTCTCTAATTTTGCCATCCATGAGATTACCATTTCCAACCCTTCTTGGCGATTCCAAGTTTTGGATATATACCCGTCGCTCATACGCTTGGCAGCGCAGTTATTACGCGAAAAATAGCGTTTGGCATCGGTCAGCCATGTGCCTGCATAGACTGCATTTCGGATTTCCTGTTGGCGGAGTTGAAGTCCTGCTATATTGATAACTCGGAACCACTCTAATTTCTCAGTGTCTGTTCCGTTTTGACATAGATAGACATCCAATTCATAGTTTAAGAACTGTTCTCGCTCTTTATTATCAAGATTGACAAAGCCTTTGAGGTTGCCTTTCCAATCAATGGAATACTCGCCTGCGAAATACTTGCAGATGGAGAGTGTGCGCTGCTGACCGTCCATCACTTCGAATGTGCCATCTTCCTTGACAACCCAATACATCACATTGAGCGGATAGCCTTTAGAGATCGTGTCAATAACTGCTTTCTCTTGTTTCTCGTCATAGACGAACTCGCGTTGGTACTTAGGACGGATGTCTAACTTTCCGTGATAGCCAACAACACCTTCTTCATCGCTGTCGCGATACCCATCCACAAGGTCGCGGACTAATACGGTTGTTTTCTTTATTTCCATAATGATATCATTAGTTTCATCAATTACTCAACAATTTAATTTCTTTATAACACGCTCGTAACCGATACAGAAAGGGCGCAAGCGTGTTTTATGAACAGCAATGAACAGGAACTGAAATACAACTGAACAAGAACGCCTGCTTACTTAAGGTACGCACTCGTCCCGAGTGCGGAATTTTCGCAACCAAAGACCGTTTACACTGTTGCGGACCCGCCTCTCATCGCTTACGATGGATAAGGATGCGAGCATAAATTTTCTTTCCATTTATGTATGGATATCCAAAATTGTATTCATCCACTTTTGTTGAAGTCATTGCACCTATTATCTCAAACTGCTCCGGACTATACTTATCTAAGAAAGTGATTGGCACTCCCATTACGCCCTCATAATCAACAGGAATATCCTCAGTTCTATTAACATTGATTGCATCGTAGTTGTCATATTTTGGATATTCTTCGGGTGTGTAGTGTTTCCATAAAATCAATTCTTCATGTCGTTCTTTATAGTCTAAATTAGTGAACCATCGTACACCTTTCACACGGATATATTTTACTCCATTTTCATCAATTCTACAACCTGTTGCATTTAACGGATAATCATCGGGAACTCTAAATTCCCTATCTCCACTATGAATTGAAAAGCCCATCCATACTTTGTTTTCCTTGATTAGCGAAAAGAAATCTTTGTAAGTTATTGAGTTTACATTCCCAATTATCAAGAACTTCTTATCGTATTTGACAAGTTGTGCAATATATTCGCGGAATAGTGAGAAAGGCGGATTAGTAACCACTATGTCGGCTTGCATTAGCAGCTCTATACACTCTGCGGAACGAAAATCGCCATTGCCCTGTAGTGGTTGCATTATATTTTTGTCGCTCTGCAACAATAATTGCACGTCAGATAAGTCCGTCGCACCATTCCCGTCCAAATCAGGGATTTCGGTTATCTCTACTTTGTAGGCAACTTTCTTTGGAATGCGGACATTCCCGCCCGCAAAAACGCTTGGAGCGCGGTCGTCCCCGCCCGCACTTGTTGGCAACTCAAAAAACAGCGGTAACTCTAATCCCGAAATGGGTGAGCCATCGTAGCAAGTAGCCATCAGTTTTTTAAGACCGAGGGCGTTGAAGTTGAGAGCAAAGTACTTGAAAAAATTGCTTTCGTATGGGTCATCGCAGTTGCAAAGAACAATCTTGTCTTTGAAATACTCGCGGTAGTGCGACAACTCTTTTTCGATGTCAGAGAGTTGAGTGTAGAACTCGTCCTTTTTGTTTCGGTTGGCAGCGTGTAGAGCCGTGTTCGTGTTTGCCATAATTTGATAGTATGTTAGAGGCATAACTATCAAATCGGTTTCTGCTTGTTTCAACTAATCATACAAATTGA
>JAFVAX010000014.1 GCA_017480285.1 Paludibacteraceae bacterium
AATCCAATATCGCTTGTGTGTATCACCGACAAGCCTTGTGATGCTCATATAGTAAGCCACATAATAGATATTGATTTCATCACACACTTGTAAAATCTTCATGGCTGAAGATTTTACCTTGAATGGGAAATCAACAAGTTTTGAATCTGTTGTAAAGTCATCGAAAATGATTGTGGGTAAATTGTTGTATATCCCTTTGGTCTCATTTGTATATCCCAATATAAATGACTTCCCTGCTGTAATAACAGGCGTTTGATATTCATTGGAATAGTTGGTAGACTCTACTATATATTGGGTAGGTTGCTCGTACTCTACAATATCTTCAAGCCGACACACTGTCCATCCCTGCGGTAAGTTCCCATAATGCGAGGTATTTATAGAACATTCTCGCCCGAAAAAGGGACGGGCGAGAATGATTATCTACCAGTTTACAACCTTATCAACTATCTTTCGTTGCTCACTGGCAGTGCGACGAAGATAGATGCGTGTAGTTTCTATGCTTTCGTGGCCCATCAAGTCCGCAAGCAGGGCAATATCATTGAAACGATCAAGAAAATTCTTCGCAAAGCGATGTCGGAACGAATGTGGATAAACCACTTCGCGGTTAAGTCCGTATTTCTCGGCAAAGTGTTTCAATTGCATTGCAATACCGCGTGTTGTAATACGCTTGCCAAAGCGGTTGAGAAAAAGATAACCCGAAATCTGTCCTTTATCTTCAAGCCATTGCAAAGCTTCGGTCTGTAATTTCTTGGGAATGTAGATACGTCGTATCTTACCTCCCTTGGTGTAGATATCAAGATGACCTATCTTTACATGTTCTGCCTTGATTTGCAGCAACTCACTAACACGGGCACCAGTCGCAGTCATAAACCATACAACAAAGTACCAGTCGTTATAGCCATCTTTTTTTAGGCACGCTTTTAGAAACTGATAGTCAGCATTACTAATTACGTTCTCCAAAAAGTTCTTTTGCTGAACTTTTATGAATTTCATCTTGAGTTTATCTTTCTTGGTAAACTCAAGATACTTGTTAATGCCTTGCAGTCGGAGATTGACCGTCTGCGGTTTGAAGTTCTCTACCAGATACCCCTTGTAAGCCAAGAGGTTCTTCTTGTTGATTTCCTTGTAGTGTTCAAGGAAATACTTCACCGTCCATACATACGAAGTAACGGTGTTCTTAGCCAAGTCTGACTTGTTAAGATGCTTTTCAAAATTTGCTACCATTTTATTTCTGTTTTTGAAATTAAACAGTAACAATATAAGGCTACCTAACTCGCATTATAAGAACTTACCGATAGGATGGACAATAGCAAAGGTCGGTGAAGTCGCTGACTATATCAATGGTAGAGCGTTCAAACCAACTGAATGGGAGAAAGTCGGATTACCTATTATTCGTATTCAGAACTTGAACGATGCAAATGCTCCATACAACTATTCTTCATCATCGTTTGAAGATAAGTACCTTGTTAAAAGGGGAGATTTACTTTTTGCTTGGGCAGCGTCCCTTGGCACATACATTTGGAAAGGTCAGAAAGCCTGGTTAAATCAGCACATATTCAAAGTTATTCCGCAGCCGTATATGGACAAAATGTATCTGTATTACTCGCTATTGAATTTGATTTCTGATTTCTATCGTCAAAGTCATGGAAGTGGTATGGTGCATATTACAAAGGGAAAGTTTGAAAATACACCAATTCTTATACCACCGCTCAACGAGCAAAAAAGAATTGTTATTAGCCTTGAAGAAATTTACAATAATATAGACGTTATCAGCGCAGAACTATAGCTCTGTGCTGATAACATCAAGCACTCCAAATACCTCTTCTACCCTTTTTACTATTCTGGATTGTTCTGAAATCGGCGGAAGGGGCATTATATATTGTTTTAACCACTCCGTACTGACATTTAATTGTGCTACTCCTTTGCCAGAAATAATACAATCTTCTTTGAATGTTTCTGACAATAAGAAATAGAATAAATATTTTTTCAATACAATATTTTCTGTCGTTCTCAAACAGGCTACTCGCTGGTTAAGTGCAGCAGGCAACATCGATTTGGGTAGAAAGCCAACTCGCCCTACATTGCCCGTGAGAGACATTAAGAGGTCATTCTCCTTCAATTTATAGCGAGATATTTCTTCGCTATCAGGATAAAACTTGGGATCACTATCTGATATATAACCATCTTGAACGTTGGTAATACGTATAACTTTTACACCAAATGGAGTATATTTCTTGCTTTGGAATGCGAACCCATTTAGAATAGACACACCCAAATCGTTTAGTTTTGCACCGCACCATGTATCAGGAAAGTTCCCATAATGCGAGGTATCACAAAAAACAAATGATGGATTGATGCGCCTTAGCAATTCAATAGCAGGCTCATCATTCGGATTCTGTGTCACGAGTTTTCCACTGATGGCAAGCGAGAGAATTTTTGACTTTGTTTGCTGTATATAAGTTCGTAAATCTTCCTTTTTATTTTCTACAACATCTATTATTTCA
>JAFVAX010000091.1 GCA_017480285.1 Paludibacteraceae bacterium
CACCTCTACGCCCATAGTATGCGCCACAGCAAGAGAGAAGACCGTGATAGTTACAGCTGCACCGCTCATATTGATGGTTGCGCCGAGAGGGATACTGACAGAATAGAACTCTTCGTCCAAGCCGAGCCGTTTGCTTAACGACATATTGACAGGTATGTTAGCTGCCGACGAGCGGGTAAAAAACGCGCTCAACCCACTCTCTTTGAGACAAGTGAACAACAGCGGATATGGATTCCGGCGAGTAAAGAGAAAAGCGATAAGCGGATTGAGCACCAATGCAGTCAGTGCCATACAACTGACAAGCAACAAAAGCAGCCTGCCATAAGTAGTGAATATAATGAGTCCGTTTTCAGACACGGCAGTAAAGACGAGACCAAGGATACCGAACGGTGCTAACTGGATTATCCATCTTACCACTTTTGATATTATATCTGACAACTCATGCAGAGTGGCTATAGTATTTTCTGACGCTAATGAACGGAATGCCAAACCGATAAGCGTTGACCATAAGAGGATAGCCACATAATTGGCATCAGCCAATGCCGACACCGGATTTTCCAACATGCCTATCAGCAGATGCGAAAAGACTTCGGATAGCGAACCGACAGTATTGTCCTGTATTTCGGCATCAACGAGCTGCAGTGTGACAGGGAACAGCCTACTGCCCACTACTGCCGTGAGTGCTGCAATAAAAGTGCTGAGCAGATACATACTGATAAGCATAGCAAATCGGCGTCCGTGACCTTCACCGGCTTGGGCTATTAATGCAGTAACAAGCACTGCCACCAACAGCGGCGCTATGGCTTTGAGTGCACTGACAAACATATTGCCGAGTATGCCGATAAAGGTCCACGAAGGCAGTATCAGACCCAAAATAGCACCGATAATCATACCTATCACAATCCGCCATACGAGACTGATGCGGGTATAGTAATGTAGTATGTTAGTTATCTTGCCCACTACTTCTATTTCACAAATTTCTTTTTCCCGTTGCGGATATATATTCCTGATTGTGCGGGACATTTACACCGCAAAGATACAACAAATTCACCACATCTGCAACAAAATCCGAAACTAATCTGCAACAAATCAGCACAAAAATCACTCAATCAAGCACAAAACTCCGCCAAACCTATTGCATCTCTCGCAAAAAAGCAGTACCTTTGCAGCCATATTGCAGCAATACATCTTATGTGATTCGTATGTTATTCCTATGATATTCGTATGTTACTCGGCTTACCACACCGATACACAACCGTACCTAAAGAATAGGAGTAACAAGTGCAAACAGTATGAACAAAAGATTCATCGTGCATTCCTTTGGCATTTTTGCCAAAGAATCAGTACCGAAAGAACGACTAATAAACAAAACATCATCGCCCTATGGCAGAAATAAAACTACAGATTCCGTTCGACGAGATTCACGGAGCAATTGAAAAACACGGCATTATCAGCCGTCAGAAGAAGTACCGGGACGAAAAAGGCAGAATTATCCACGAAGGCAAGCAGGAAGCGTATGCAGTCAGCCATCCGCGCGATTTCAAGAAGAACCCGCCTCAAGGCGAAGAACTGAAGCACCACAACCGCTGGCGTGAGGCATGCCACCGCACCTCACAGATACTCGCCGCAGGTCAGCCCAAGAGCGTCAAAGGCACAAGCCAAGACCCGGACCTCACGCCCGAGGAACGCCAAGCCCATGCCGAAGTGGAGCGCGTTCTCAAACTGACCAGCCATATCCCCGACTACTACACACCCGAAGAAGCCCTGCAACTCTACAACGAATACAAAGCTCGCTACACGCAACAACTCCCCAATATCCGAGGCAGACACCCCGACCCGCAAGCCCCAATAGACCCACGAACAAACAAGCCCAAGCGTTACCTCCAACTCCCAGCCTTCATTCGCGCCATGATTTACCAAGATCTAAAAACAACTCAGTAACCATAAAAAGCACTAAAACCAACTAAAACCATTAAAAATTCAAGAAACTTTACCATTTATTTGCAAATATGCCAAAAAAGTCGTATATTTGCAGCGTAATTATCTAAATAGGAGGAAACAACGTATGTGTATGTACAATCTATCATTAGACGACGAACTCGTTCAGCGCACACGTCGGTCGTTTGCGAACGAGACGGATATGACGGCTTGGCTGCAAAGACAAGTCGAGGCGTTGCTGATTGAGTACAACACGACGCAACAGACGGTCAGACGCAACGCGCGTGCAGCTGTCGCTTCAATGAGGCGTATAAGTGAGTTAAATGGTAATTCCAAAATGACGCTTGAGGACATCGATGACGAAATCCGGCAAGCAAGAAAGACAAAAATATGATGCATACTTTCTATGCTGTTTTTGTTCAAAAGAGGATGGCTATGTTGTAACCGGCAACACCAAACATTTCCCGAAATCTCCTATTGTTGTAACTCCTGCCGAAATGATGCAGATAGTACAAGGAACAAATAAATAACGAAAACAATTACCGCCTATGATAAAAAACGATTAAAAGGCAACATACATAAATAATAGCGTTTTAGTTTGATACTTGGACTCGGAAAAGCCGGACACTTTGATTGAGTCGAATATACCAAGAACAAGCCAAAATGCTCATGCGTAAGCGTGGGCTTTGTTCGTATAAATTTGGTATATTCAGGTCGTCCGGTAAATCCTAAGAGTCCAAATTAACCACTTAGCACCACGCTCTTTTATGTGCCTACCACCTTAAAACATTGCAGTCTATTTGCAGATGGTGCTGACGGAACATGCCGATAATCCGTACCAAATAGTAGGCGTAATCAAATAAAATTTTTATTATGCTAGACAAGAAAACATTGCTATTCACAGCAATAGCTGCTATTTTATTCACAAGTTGTAATCCTTCTGTTATTGAAGAAAACGATGCAAAATTCCTTGCTGCTTGTGCGGGGCAACCACGTTGGGTGGCGAGTGAGTTATATGATTATGTCATTGAAACATATCAGAAATCCATATCGTATGGCAATGGTGAAGAGCTCGGTGACCTCGTCTTTGAAGAAGGAGACGACATGTGGAATCTTCAAGTCTTCAACGAAAAAGAAGATGGTTTGGGAGATGCTATTACCGAATTGGACTTATACAACTTTATCCATGACGGAGAGATGCCGGTATCCAATGTAGATGAATATTCGGCTTTGCTTGCACATCTTTACTTTGGAACGGGTAACGGCTATAATAAAAAGAATGCTTTCAAAACAGCTTGTGAAGTATGCAACGGCAATTTTCAACCGCTCTTAAAGAAAATATGTGGGGCAGTAGAAGTCTATGACTACCGTGAGAATGAACAGGAGTCAAGTAAAAGAGTGACAGTTTATGATGTCGTTTATAAGGTCAATGACAAGCGATATGTCTATTGCACTATTCATGACTTAAACGATGGCACTTTTGAAACGAACTATGTGAAAGATGCCGAACTATTCTCTAACTTAGGTTTCTAAAATCGTACAATATGGATACAGAAGAGAAAAATTGGCGATACTACAAAGATAAGATTTACGCTGATTATAAGAAGAATCGAAAGCGATGGACTGTCGACTATATCATCGACCCTAAGTCGCCCGAAGAACTCATCGGATCTCTGGCTTTCTTAAAAGATGACTATAGTGACGATTTCGATAGGCATAGCACAATGCAAACTCTCATTGACTATGCTAATAAGCATTTTAAAGATGTCCCTTTGATAAAACGCAATCTGCCGAATTACCAAAGGTATTTGGACGAAGATCAAGACTTTGAGGACGACTATCAGAATATGATTAGCAAAAATAAGCGACGAGATATCTCAATGGTTATCGTTTGTATTGTCGCAATCATTGCTATTGGCATCGAAGTCCCGCTTCTCCACTGGTGGGCGATTCTATCGGGCATTCTCACTTTGGCTGTGCCTTTCATGTTCTATTGTTACTATTGCTATATTGACTAACCACTCAAACAATAAATAACATGAACTACGAAGAATATATAAAGAGTTACGTAAATCGTAAAGACTCATGGTCTTTAGTCATGGGTAGCGAAGACTATGATAGTAGACCATTATTGGAAAAAGAAGAAAACTTGTACGAGGAATGGCTTAAGCAGTATTCACCCGATATGCAAAAGCAATTCTGCATGGACGGCTTGCTTTCCGGTCGCAACCAAGATTCCAAAGAAGAGGCAAAGAAATGGATACATGCCAAACGCAGAGTGCTTTTCTTCATGAAAGATACCAACGGCAACCCGGATGACGATATTCGCGAATGGCATATAGGTTACGAAACCAACTCCGATGGCACGCCAAAACCATTACATCGTTTTTATATTGTTTTACTCAAATGGCTGTGGGCACTTAATGAAGTTACTGCCGACAACCTGCCTGTATTAAACAAGACCAAAGAGGAATACATCGAAGCCACTTGGCAATACCCAATGGCACAAGTCAATGTCAAGAAATTATCAGGCGGCTCACAATTGAGCAACGAAGAACTCCGCGAGTATTTGGTAGATGACAATAATTTCGGATTACTTTCTCGGCAATTCCAAATCTTAAAACCTAACATTATAGTTTGTGGAGGAGGAAGCGGCTTGCTGTGTGAATTTGTCATTGATCGCATCTATCAAGACTTCTTCTTTGAGAAAATCAACGATTGGTGCTACTACTGTACAGCCATAGACCTCCTCGTTATTGACAGTTATCATCCGTCTTCGCGCATTAGCGATACGGAGAAATTCGACAATATGATTACCGCAGTGCAACAGGTCTATAAATTAAAGGCGTACAAAGAATCGCTTAATAACCAACAATAAGTTTAACAATCTAAAAAGAAAATTATCATGGCATTATTCAGAGCAACAATTACACGTGCTTCGGGTACTATTAACGGACAGCGTGTTGAAAAGGGAATGAGTGTGGAAGTGGTTACAAATTCCATACAGACATTTGAAGGAAAGCAAAAGATAGCAGAGGCTTTCAAAGCAAAATATGGTATAGACCTCACGAAAACCGGCTCTTTCACCCAATATATGACCATTCAAAAGATTGGTTGAAAATGAGGCGATAAGCCGATTATTAGGTAAAACTTGTGATTATTAAGTGGAAGTGTAAGTATATAGTGAACTTATGATTATTCTGTGAACTTGTTTTATACACAATGTTAAATCCAAGATAATCAACAATAAAGGCATTCCACGAGGGAGTGCCTTTATTGTTGCCTTCTTTCGTCTATTGTCTCGGCTGGTAGCCGAGCCTTCTTCGTCTATTACGTCCGCACACGAAGTGATCGTGCCCTTGTGGCAAAGAATACTATTCGGACACGGCTCGCAGAGCCGCCTTCTTCTTGCATTTCGGCTGCATTTTTGCAGCCGTCATAGTAGCGTTTTCAGTCATCCTATTATAGCGTCTTTGCTCCGCTCATTCATGAGCGGATAAAAACAAGGCAACCCACAACGGATAGCCTTATTTCTTTTTTGTTCATTAGGTCGGATATTATCCGACATCGGCTCTGCCGAAAATTACTCTTTGCTCCAGTCGGTGCTCAGCATCCTCTGGTAGCTGCGGTAGCGCCATTTGGCGTTGTCTTCGGCGGCTTTGAAGAGGTTAGCGGCTTCTGCACTTTCGTGTAGTCAACCCTATATCATACTCGCAGATAATATGACACAAAAAAAACATTTTAGCACTAAAAAAGCAGAAAACATTTGCAAATATGCCAAAAAAGTCGTACATTTGCAGCGTAATCTATTATTGGGGCACAGAAGCAGAAGCAGAAGCACAAGTAGATGCTATCGTCAGTACCGGTATGGGTACAGCTTCCTACGAACTAGCCGCCGCTACTGATCCGGATTCTTGTCACGAATAAAAGCGTAAAACTATGAAGAAAGTATTGTTTACGGTATTAGCGGGCATCGTGCTCGCCATGCCAATGAACGCACAGTTTCTCAGAGGCTTAGCAGAGAAAGCCATCGAGAAAAAAATGCAAGAGAAAACAACTCCGAAACAGGCAGTAGAACCTGCTGACAATCCGGTAAATACGGATTATATCACAGAAGAGTTGCAGGCTATCGTCAGTCCGGCATATGACACAGAGGAACCAGCTACGCCGATGACCATTAGTTCGATAAGTGATGTACTGAACAAACGCCCGGCGTTGCCTACGGTCAATGATCTCTTATCGCCGGAAGCCAAGAAAGCGTACGCCTACAAAGGTGCTTTGGCGTGGGAACAGGGAACTACGAATTATCGTGCTTCCTCGCAATCACGGTATATGGAGTTGCAGAACAAAATCTTAGCAGCAGGTAACACGCAACGCCAACAACAAACTCGTCAGCAGAACTTCATCAATGAGGCTTCTGCCAAGGGACTGATGCCTTCGCAGCAGGAAATCATGCAGGCACTTGTGGCTTCCGGCTATGATTTGGAGAAGATAACTCCCGAACAATCAATAAATGTCATAGCAGGGG
>JAFVAX010000015.1 GCA_017480285.1 Paludibacteraceae bacterium
AAAATCAAAACGACTATGATTCAACGCTTTCAATCACTTTACTTACTACTGATAGCAATACTCAGTATATTGCTGTGCTTTGTTTCGCCCGTAACATTCCTTACCCCTGAAAGCGGAGTACAGGAAGCCCAGATGTTGGAATTCGGTTTTTCGCATCTCAACGATGTTACCTCACTGAACGACAACACAATGCCTAATGTTGTCAAACCCGTTATGAGCACATGGGCACTGCCTACCATCAACATTGTGCTTGCAGTGTTGGCACTCGTCATCATCTTCCTCTATAAGAAGCGTATCTTGCAGGCACGCCTGTGTATCATTCTTGCCATCGCAAGCGTGGGTTATTACGCTGTCTTGGCTGTTTATGTGCTTGCGGCAAAAGAGATGTTTGCACTTGACTGGTATCTCACACCTTGGGCAGCCATACCGCTTATCAACTTCGTACTGACCATAATGTCCACCCGCGCCATACTCAAAGACGAAGCCCTCGTGCGTGCAGCAGACAGACTGAGATAGTTGATAGTTGATATACTCATCCTGCACAGCTTGCCGATGCGTAGCAACTTGTTTTAATAACTTTGAATTTTCGTTAACTGCCTCAGGCGTAAGCCTGTAACTTTGAATTTTCGTTAACTGCCTCAGGCGTAAGCCTGAGGAAAAAACCAATAACAATGCCCGAACAACAGTATATAGTATCAGCGTTAAAGTACCGCCCTACCTCGTGGCACACGGTAGTGGGTCAGCACACCATAACCGACACGCTACGCAACGCCATCCGCACCAACCGCTTGGCGCATGCCTACCTGTTCAGCGGACCGCGCGGTGTGGGTAAGACAACCTGCGCCCGTATCTTCGCCAAGACAATCAACTGCCTTAACCTCACTCCTGAGACCGAGGCTTGCAACGAATGCGAGTCGTGCCGGAACTTCAACGAACAACGCTCGTTTAACATCTACGAACTGGATGCAGCATCCAACAACTCGGTTGACGACATCCGCAAACTGATGGAGCAAGTAGCCATCCCGCCACAAAACGGCAGATACAAAGTGTTCATCATCGACGAGGTTCACATGCTCTCAACCGCAGCCTTCAACGCTTTTCTGAAAACGCTTGAAGAACCACCATCGTATGTCATCTTCATACTTGCTACAACAGAAAAGGAGAAACTTCTGCCAACCATCATCTCACGCTGTCAGGTATATGATTTTCAGCGCATAACGACGGCAGACACTATCCGCCACCTTATGTATGTGGCTGAAAAAGAGGGCATAAGCACTACCGAAGAGGCAATGAATGTCATAGCGCAGAAAGCCGATGGCGGTATGCGCGACGCCTTATCCATCTTCGACCAGTTGGTCTCATATTGCGGAAACACAATAAGTTACGAGCAAGCTATCGACATACTCAATGTGCTCTCAACCGACTACTATTTCCGCTTGGTTACCATTCTGTTGCAACACGACATTCAGCAAGTGCTTCTGCTTTTCAACGAAGTGCTCAACAAAGGTTTTGACGCACTTAATTTCCTTGTCGGTTTTACCGTACATCTGCGCAACCTGCTCGTTACGCAAAACCCTGCAACACAACGACTTTTGGAAACGACAGAGGCTATTCAGGCTCACTATGCCGAACAAGCCAAGACAACGCCTTCGAAATTTATTTTCAACGCTCTCACCCTCTTAAACGAGGCGGCATACCAATATAAAGACAGCAAAAACAAACGCCTCTTTACAGAAATAACACTCATCCGTTTAGCATATCTCAACCAACCACAAGCACAACCGGCACAGCAACCGCAAGCTCAGCAACCACAACAACCTGCGCAACAACCACAAGTGCAACAACCTGCACAACAGCCTGCTCAACAGCCTACTCAACAGCGTTTTGCGCCACAGAGTGCGCCTGTACAACAGACAAAAGTTGTTACGGGACTTAGGACTGTATCTATCAATCAAAATGCGGTAAGCACTCAGGCAACACCTAACTCTGTCAGCACAGCACCTCAAAATAGCACCACCACTGAAACCCGCAACAAGTCTTTTAATAAAGCCGATCTGGAACAAGTCTGGCTCGCCCTGCCGCAGCAGTTTCAAGGCAAAGATCGGCTCAAAGCGGCACTTATAAACTCAGAAAAAGAGATAAGCGACCGAACAATCACTCTGTTTCTGTCAAACCCGATGCAGGAAGAGATTGTCAGAAACGAGCACGCAACCATACAAAAATTCCTACGTGAGAAACTTGAGAACGATAATATCGTCTTTAAGACAAGCGTCAAAGTATCGGTTGAACGCCCTTCGCTTATGAGTGTGGAAGAGAGGCTCAACAATCTCACCGAGCGCAACCCCGCACTTAAAACACTTATTTCTACACTGCAACTTGAACTGCAATAATGACTATTCTTAGAATCTTAAATAGATTTATCAAACCATACAAGAGGTTGGCGGCATTGAACATTGTGTTCAATATGCTTGCCACTGTACTTAGTCTTTTCAGTTTTGCCGCCATCATACCGATGCTCAGGTTGCTGTTTGGAATGACCAAAACCGACCTCACATACCTGTCGCCTTCCGCAGCCGAAGGTTTGCAACAGTGGCTCGACATTATGCAAAACAACCTCTTCTATTTCCTGCAAGAGCAAGTCAGTGAGGGCCATGCCGCACAAATGCTTCTGCTCTTAGGGGCGTTTTTAGTCGTTATGACAATGCTTAAATGTGGCAGTTCGTATCTTGGTATGCACTTTATGATACCGCTTCGCACAAGCGTACTGCGCGACCTTCGACAGCAACTCTACGACAAGGTGCTCAGTCTGCCTGTCGGCTTTTTTACCGAAGAGCATAAAGGCGATATAATGTCGCGTATGACCAACGATGTCAACGAAGTGGAATTCAGCATAATGGCATCGCTCGATATGCTATTCAAGAACCCGATAATGATTCTTGTATATCTCGTAACCTTGTTCGTCATATCTTGGCAACTGACTTTGTTTGTACTTATTCTGCTTCCCGTAAGCGGCTGGATAATAGGTATAATAGGCAAGAACCTGAAGAAGAAATCCAATATCGGACAAGAGCAAACAGGCGAATTGCTGACACAGATAGAAGAGACCATCAGCGGTTTGCGTGTCATCAAGGCTTTCACTGCCGAAAAGCAACTGTCCGACCGTTTCCTCACGCAAAACAATCGCACACGACAGACATTCAATCGTTTGAACCGTCGCTACTACCTCGCCCACCCTATGAGCGAGTTTCTCGGTACGATAGTTATCGCCATTCTGCTCTGGTATGGCGGCTCACTCATCTTGGGTAATCACTCAACCATTGACGCACCCGTGTTTATCTACTATTTAGTAATTTTCTACAGCATCATCAACCCTGCCAAAGACCTCACCCGTGCCTCCTACTCCGTACGCAAAGGCTCGGCGGCTCTTGAGAGAATCGACAAGATACTTCAAGCACAGTCAGAGCAAGACATTACAGATAACTCACACATAACCACCGACAAAGCCCATATCGAATACCATAATGTACATTTCTCCTACAACTCTGACAAAGAGGTGATTAAAGGAATAAACTTGAACATTAGCGAGGGGCAGACTGTGGCTTTTGTAGGTGAGTCAGGTGGTGGAAAGACAACGCTTGTTGACCTGCTACCGCGATTTTATGATGTTACATCGGGCGAGATACGCATTAACGGCGTCAATATCAAAGATTTGCCACTCACGAAACTTAGAGGTATGATGGGTATTGTCAGTCAGGAAGCCATACTTTTCAACGACAGTTTCTTTGCCAACATTGCTTTCGGTATGCCTACTGCCACCGAAAAAGAAGTCATAGAAGCGGCAAAAGTGGCTAATGCTCACGAGTTTATAATGCAAACTGCAGAGGGTTATCAGTCTTCCGTTGGCGAACGCGGACAAAAACTCAGTGGCGGACAACGACAACGCATAAGTATAGCCCGAGCTGTGCTGAAAAACCCGCCGATACTCATACTTGACGAAGCCACTTCAGCTCTTGATACCGAAAACGAGAAGTTGGTGCAACAGGCATTGGAGAAACTTATGCACAACCGTACTACACTTGTCATTGCACACCGACTCTCTACTATAAAAAATGCCGACCTTATTTGCGTTCTGCACGATGGCAAGATTGTGGAACAAGGAACTCATGAACAACTGCTTGAACTGAAAGGATATTACTACAAACTGCTTCAAATGCAACAATAAGATATGCTCACAACCTACATAACAATAATCATAACTCTGCTTCTGTCAGCCTTTTTTTCCGGCATGGAGATAGCCTTTGTAAGTGCCAACCGCCTGCAGTTGGAAGTGGAGAAAGGCGAGCGAACCGTTACCGGTGCGATGATCGACACCTTTTACCGCCATCCCCAACAATACATCACCACGATGCTTGTTGGCAACAACATCGTGCTTGTGGTCTTTTCCATTATGATGAACCGCTTGCTCTACCCTCACCTTCAAGGTCTGCACAACGGTCTGCTTATATCCGTACTTATCTCGCTTATTGCTACCATCATAGTGCTTTTCGTAGGCGAATATATCCCCAAGATGCTTATGCGCAGCAACCCGAGCGGATGGCTTCGTGCGTGCGCACCATTACTGTATCTGATATACATACTTCTCTACCCGATAGCAGTTTTCTGCAATGCCTGTTCAAAAGGTCTGCTAAGGCTGTTTGGAGTGCGCCAGACAGAGCAAAACGGCGATATAACTTATTCCCGAGCCGACCTCAGATACCTTTTTGAGCAAGTGCATACCGAAGAAGAAACGGGCAAAGAAAACGACAAGCAAGAAGACGAAGAGAAACCCTCAGAAAGTGAGATGACCCTGCTTCGCAATGCGCTTGATTTCTCGCAATCGAAAGTGAGAGACTGCTTCGTTCCGCGTCCGGAAGTGGTGGCACTACCCTACGATACTGATGTTGAGACACTTAAACGAACCTTCAGCGAGTCGGGACTGTCGAAAATCGTTATCTACCGCGGAAATATCGACAATATAGTAGGTTATATCCATATTTCCGAAATGTTCAAGCACCAACAAAACTGGCACGAACATATCCGCCCTATGCCTTTCGTTCCGGAAAACCGACCCGCCCTCAAGATGATGCGCTCTTTCCTTAAAGAGAAACGCTCTATGGCTGCCGTCATTGACGAATATGGGGGCACTGCCGGTATCGTTACACTCGAAGACATTCTTGAAGAGATTTTCGGTGAGATACAAGACGAGCACGATACCCAAGACCTTATGGCAAAGCAACTTAGCGACACTGAGTTCTATGTCGCCGGCCGTTTGGAAGTGGAAGATGTCAACCATCGTTTCTCGCTTGACCTGCCCGAAGACGATGCCTACGACACTGTAGCCGGACTTCTGCTTAACCATACAGGTCGTTTTCCGAAAGTGAATGAGGTGATACAAATAGGCAAGTATGCAGTCAGATGCCTCAAGATGAGCGGAAACAGAATAGACTTAGTAAAAATAACTATAATAGGCTAACAACTTATAAATCAAAACATTTATGTATTATATAGAAAAACGCATAGAGATTTCAGCGGCTCACAACCTCACTCTCTCTTACGAAAGCAAATGTGAAGCTCTGCACGGACATAACTGGATAATTATGGTATATTGTCGTGCTAAAGAACTTAATGCCGACGGTATGGTTACCGACTTTACACATATCAAAAAAATAGTCAAAGATACCTTCGACCATAAGTATATAAACGATATTCTGAAGGTCAATCCGTCAGCCGAAAACATTGCCAAATGGATCTGCGACCATGTAGAGAACTGCTACAAAGTGTCGGTTCAAGAATCAGAAGGCAACACTGCTATATATGAAGCAGATTAAAAAAAGACCACTTTCGTTAACTGCTTTTGGCATAAGCCAAAAGAAAAGGACCACCTTCGTCAACTGCTTTTGGCGTAAGCCAAAAGAAAAAGACCACTTTCGTCAACTGCTTTTGGCGTAAGCCAAAAGAAAAAGACCCACACTAATGAACTACCAAGTAAACGAGATATTCTATACCCTTCAAGGCGAAGGCTACTTCACAGGCCGTCCCGCCGTTTTTGTTCGCTTCAGCGGTTGTAACCTCAAATGCCCGTTCTGCGATACTAAGTTCGACTCTTTCACCCTCATGTCCGCTGAGGACATCGTCAGCAAAATCCAAAGTCTCACCTCCAACAGCGTCAGCAATCCAACAGCGTCAGCAATCCGACAGCAAAGCGGTCTTTTAGTCGTCCTTACCGGTGGCGAACCCACATTGCAAGTTAACAAGGAACTGACCGAGGCCCTGCACCGCAAGAATTATTTTCTTGCTATCGAAACGAACGGCACCAACCCCATACCCGAAGGCATCGACTGGATAACCTACTCACCAAAAGAACAAATTACAATTCACAATCAAGTCCTCGACCAAGCCAACGAATTGAAAATCGTGTATTTAGGACAGGATGTAGAGAAGTATTACCAAAGCGTCAAAGCCGAGCATTACTATCTCCAACCGTGTTCAAACCGAAACACCAAAGAAGTGGTTAACTACATCCTTCAACACCCGCATTGGCAACTCTCACTCCAGACACAAAAGATAATAGGAATAAAGTAGGATTCAAAGCAACTTGTTTCAGTATCTATTTCAACAAACTCATCACCCAACAGTAGAATCTTGCTGAAAAAAGGTTGATAATCATCACACGGCGTTTGCCCGTTTTGGTCATTCGGCTTGAGTCGATGGGTAGCAATTTCCTTTTCTTTAATGCCGAAATAACTTCAGGCACATCCTCGTAAAGATACCTTGCCGTTGTCGTCAGCATACCTTCAGCCACAGAGGCAATCATAGCACGGCACCAACTCTCAACACCAGCCATGACCCGTTTCTCTCCATCCGACTCAACAGTAGTGGCACAAGATTCAACCGACTCAACGGCAGTAGCACCGGCTTGTCGGGGCAGGTTTTGCAAACTGTCGATAATAAACAGTTTATCCTGATTTTGCTTGCGTATCTTTTCGGCACTATATGAGCGTGAGATACTTCCCTGACGAAAATAATAGTCATATACAACTTCGCTATACACACTCATTTTCTGTGCTTTAACCAATACTCTTGGTGTCCATTCTATATCTTCGTAGAGCAGACCTTCCTTAAAACGAAAAGCATTGTCCTCTAAAAACTCGCGTCGATAAAGAAACTGCCAAGCATAACAACGAAACTCAAAATAGTCAGAAAGGTAGGTTGCACCCGTTACTACACCACCGTTCTCAGGTTTTGCAGGCATAAATGTGGCAGAAGCCTTACCCGAATCGTCAACCTGACTCAAACCGAAAACTACCAAATCTGATCCATTTTCCAAAGCATTATTCAGTAGCCAGTAAATCTTTTGAGGCTCAATATAATCGTCGGAATCAACAAACAAGACATACTGCCCTCTTGCCACCTGAAGTCCTGAGTTTCTTGCAGCCGACAGTCCGCCGTTTGCCCTATGCACTACACGCACCGTCACAAACCTCGCTGCATAATCATCACAAATGTCGCCACTTCTATCAGTACTGCCATCATCAACTGCGACGATTTCGTAGCGAAGCCCTTTGTTGGAGTTACCAACAGGGGTTTCGCAGTCAATGCGCAACAAACTATTAAAACATCTGTCCAGATATTTCTCTACATTATATACCGGAACGACAATGCTTAAATCAAGAGATTCCATACAATAAAAATCAAATTTAACCATACAAAATTACTAAAAAATATCTAATAATAAAAAAAAATGAAAAAATTGTGGGAAAAATGCAAAATTCTTTGTATATTTGTAGGCAATTTGCGATTAAGGCAAGTTTGCGCCCGAAAAGAAATAACAATTTAATCATTTATAGATATGAAAACCGTAATTCGTTTACTGCTTGGAGTCAGTATCTGTTTTTTGGCTTATATCTGCGTTATGAGCCTTGTAACCCCTATTAAATTTGAAAACACCCGCGAAGCCCGTCAGGACGCTGTTGTGAAAAACCTCGTACACCTGCGTACGGCTGAATTGGAGTTTTTCAACCAAAACAAGCGTTATACCGACGACTTGGACTCGCTTGTACTTTTCCTCAGAACTGCAAAAAAAGCAGAAGTGTTTAAGCAAGGCTCACTTACTGACAAACAATTGGAAGCCGGGCTGACTGAACAAAAAGCCGCTAAAATCATTGAGACGGCAAAGCAGAAAGCACTCAAAAACAAAAAACTGACCTTCGAAAACGAAGATGAACTGTATGCTTACATCCGGCAAAACGATGCAGACATTAAGAAATACAACCTGCAGGATTTCCGTCGCGACACTGTGTATGTACCGCTCATACCTGCTGTATATAAAGAAGCACTTGATAGTGTGAGCGTTGGAGATATTGTATATATACCTTATACTGACAAAGTAAAATACGAAGTCAGTGTGAACAACGAGTTTGTATCAAAAGGTGCGCCCCACCCGGTCTTTGAAATACGCGCTCCGTACAGCATCTACCTTGCCGACCTCGACGAACAGGAACTCGTAAACCTTATCGACAAGGAAGAGAAACTCGAACACTTCCCCGGTTTGAAAGTCGGTTCCGTTACAGAACCTACCACTGCCGGCAACTGGGAATAAAAAACGGCATACGCATCGTATGAAACGGCTGTCGCTTTCTGCCTCGTTTGCACTTATACCTGATGTTTTGTATTCCGAACAAGAGCAAGACCTTTGGGTGAATTTCGGTCAGGAGCATATCCCGACTACGCAAACGCTCGTTGCAGAAGAGTTGCCACAATTCGGTTGCGTGTTAGTATATGACAGTGCTGATGCTCTTTCGGACATCAGCACTGACATTAACTTACAACCCGACTCACAAACAAGCCGGACAGACGACACGACGACACAACATACAACCGACACAACGGCTCAACAAACCGCCGAACATACGATTGCCTACCTGCTCAAACAGGCACTTGTGCCTCAGTTGGAAGGGCGACAGCTTGTGCAACCGACCTTCCCGCAAGTGCTCCTACACGCCGACAACCGAAAACTCTGCGTTGTAGTACTCTCAAGTGGTAACAAAAGTCAAACAACCCCGAACCAAACGACAATAATTGAGTTGGCAAATATCTATCCTGCACAAAAACAGGAAGATATATTATATTACACTTTAAGAGCCTACCAAAATTGCAACCTGCAACAAGACACTCCTTGTCGTATAACACAGCATACCGACAAACTTGCAGGGGCTTTGCTCAAAGAATATCTCTCAGTCAGCCTACTAAAATGAAATACGAAGAACTCATAATCAACCTGCGCAAAAAGGAATATGCCCCCGTGTATCTGTTGCACGGCGAAGAGCCGTATTACATTGACCTTGCTACAGACTTCTTTGAGAACAACATCCTTGACCCCACAGCCCGCGAGTTTGACCTTACCGTTGCCTACGGCAAAGACCTTGAAAACGACCTCTCATCGGTTATCATGGAAGCACGCCGGTTCCCTATGATGGGGCAATATCATGTTGTCATCATAAAAGAAGCCCAAGTGGTTAGAAAATGGGAAATGCTTGAGACCTACCTTAGCACCCCTATGCCAACGACAATCTTTGTTATTGCCTATAAATACGGCAAGTTCGATGCCCGACTGAAAGCCTATAAGAGCCTTGCCAAAGCAGGTGTAGTGATGGACTCGCCCAAGATACCCGACTACAACCTGAGCAAATGGATTGCAGACTATATCAAAGAGTGGAACAGAGAACACAGTCAGACCGACGAAGTGCAAATCGACGAGAAACTTGTAGCACTGCTTGCCGAGACAATCGACAACGACCTTAGCAAAATCGTAGGGGCACTCAAAAGGCTCATCGACGGGCGTCCTGTCGGTACAAACAAGATAACACTTGAACTTGCACAACGCAACCTCGGTATCAACAAAGACTACAACATCTTCGAACTGCAAGACGCACTCGCCACCCGCAACGAAGCGAAAGCCTACCGCATAGCACTCTACTTCAGCCAAAGCAAACAGCACGCCATACAAAAAGAGATAGTTTCTTTGTTCGGATTTTTCTCCAACCTACTCATTGCCGCTTTCTCTGGCTACAAAAGGTCAAACGAACTGATGTCGGTGATGAGCATGCCTTTCCCTATCGCGAAAAAAATGGAAGAAGGCTTGGGCAAATACAACAAAGCACAGTTAGTCAGAATAATCAGTTTCATCCGCGAGGCAGATGCCCGTAGCAAAGGCTTCAATGCTAAGACATACACCGAAGACGAAGACATCTGGAAGGAACTTATTTATAAAATTTTGCACTGCTAACTACACAAAAAGCCACTTTTGCACGCTTTTTGCATAATAACATATAAAAACTGATTTTTTTGAAAATTTCAGTTTGAACATTAAACGAGAACAACAATGGAAAGTCGAGACCCCATAAAAGATGAAGCTATGATTCAAGAGGAGTTTGAAGCCCTGTTGAAAGACTATAGCGAGACACCGCATAATCAGAAAATAGAACTGATTACCAAGGCGTTCCACTTTGCCTACCAAGCTCACAAAGGTGTGTTCAGGAAATCCGGCGAACCTTACATCCTTCACCCGCTGGCTGTTGCACGAATAACGGTCAAAGAGATAGGTTTGGGGAGCACTTCCATTTGTGCCGCACTGTTGCACGATGTGGTGGAAGATACGGAATATACCGTTGAAGACATCAAAAATCTCTTTGGCGAGAAAATAGCCAATATAGTAGCCGGACTGACAAAAATAAGCAGTAGCCATTTCGCACAAGGCATATCTGCACAAGCAGAGAACTTCCGCAAACTGCTTATCACGCTTGCCGACGATGCCAGAGTTGTACTTATAAAACTTGCTGACCGTCTGCACAATATGCGGACGCTTGAGTTCCAACCGCTTGAGACACAACAGAAAATAGCCGGTGAGACACAATATATATATGCCCCGCTTGCGCACCGACTCGGCTTGTTTGCCATCAAGACAGAACTTGAAAACCTCAGTTTCAAATACGAACACCCCGACACTTACAAAGAGATAGCCGACAAACTTGCAGCCAACAAAGATGCAACGATGGCTTTCTTTGAGGAATTCAAAAAACCCATCGAGGAGAAACTCAAACAGATGGGCTACGATTTCGTCATCACAGCCCGCATCAAATCGGTATATAGTATCTGGAACAAGATGCAAGCCAAGAGCATACCGTTTGAAGATGTGTATGATACGCTTGCCGTCAGAATAATTTTCCAACACGACGCCAATAGTCCTATAAGCGAAAAAAACCAATGTTGGAGTATCTACGGCTGCGTAACGGACTGCTATATGCCCCACCCCGAGCGTATCCGCGACTGGGTCTCAACACCGAAAAACAACGGCTACGAAGCACTGCATGTAACCGTCATGACCAAACAAGGACAGTGGGTGGAAGTGCAGATCCGTTCGCAACGAATGCACGATATTGCTGAAAAAGGCTTGGCTGCACACTGGAAATATAAGTCAGGCGAACTCGAAGAATCGCAGATGGACCAATGGCTCAAAGGCATAAAAGAGAGTCTTGCCAATCCCGATTCAACCACTGCTACCGATTTTATCGAGACCGTGCGCATGGACTTCTACTCCTCGGAGATGTTTGTCTTCACCCCAAAAGGCGAGATAAAGACCCTGCCCAAGGGTGCCACCGTGCTCGACTTTGCCTTCCTGCTCCACACCGACCTTGGCATACACTGCATCGGAGCCAAAGTGAACCACCAGTTGCAACCTATTTCGTACAACTTGAAAAACGGCGACCTCGTTTCTATAGAGACCAACGAGATGCAACAGCCTGACGAGAAGTGGCTTACATATACGACAACAGCAAAAGCACAATCGCGACTAAAGAGTTATTTCAAACACCAGCAACGCGAGATGGTGCAGAAAGGTGAGATGATTTTTGCACAACTAATCATTGAACTCGGTCTGCAAAAGAAGGAAGATGCGGCTCTTATGCGCGCACTCAACTATTTCAAACTTGGCAAACCGCAAGAACTGCTCTTGCAAATAGGCAAAGAGACCATCAGCCACGACGAACTCCGTAAGGCTATGATACCCAAGTCGAAAGGTATTATGGGCTTCCTGAAAAATCCGTTCTCAAGAAACGACGACAAAACAAACGCTGAAACCGGGCAGACTTTAGAAACGACTGATACACCTATCGTCAAACTGCCAAAGGATAAACATATCGTGCTCTCCGACGAGAACGCCGATGCTTATGTGCTTGAGTCGTGTTGCTGCCCACTTCCGGGCGACGACATCGTTGCTATAATGGACTTCAAAGGACTAACTCACATTCACCGACCCAACTGCCTTGAAGCACGCCGTCGCAAAGCCGAATACGGAAAACGAATCTTAACTTCCGAATGGAAACGCAATAGAATAAAAACATATCCGCAATATATCCGCTTCCTCGGACTCGACCGCGTAGGATTACTTATCGAAGTGTTGCAGATCATATCCAACGATATGAAACTCAACATCATAGACCTGCACGGAAAAGCCAACAACGGACTCTTTGAAGGGCAGATACAAGCAATGTTCCACAATGTTGACGAACTTCAAGAATTGCTCAAACGCATTCGCAAACTGCCAGACATGAAAACTGCAGAACGACAAAACCAAATCGAAGGACTTGACGACATTGACGAATTAGATTAGATAAAGCATCTATAAAAAAACAAAAAACATAACAAAAATGAAAAAATTATTTTTATCAGCCATGTTGTTCCTCTCAATGGGCTTAATGGCACAAACATCACCGGTTATCACATTTATGGAAACCGAACACGACTTCGGTCAAATCAACGAAGCCGACGGAAAGGTAAGTCATGTATTTGTATTTAAGAACGAAGGTATGGAGCCTCTCGTACTGCAGAATGTGCGTGCATCCTGCGGTTGCACCACCCCTAAATGGACCAATACACCTGTTGAACCCGGCGAGACAGGCGAGATAACCGTTACTTACAACCCTAACGGCCGCCCGGGCAAATTCTCGAAGACCGTTACCATAACAAGCAACGCTACCGTAGCACAAACCAAAGTGTATATCCGTGGCGAAGTGATACCTAAAACAGCCAAACCTGTTGAGAACTACCCCGTTAAGATGGGAGCACTCTCGCTCAAACAAAAACATATCAACTTCGGCAAAGTACAGAAAGGACAGCTTGCAGAACAAAAAATTGAGTACAAAAACAACAGTCAGGCAGAAGTAACCGTTGATTTGCTCACCAACTCACGCTACGATGCTTTCCTCGTACCATCGCTCTCTTTTACCACTCTCAAACCAAACGAAGTAGGTTTCCTCACCATTCGTTTTGAAAGTGCCAACACCAACGATTGGGCAGAACAAGAGTACGAACTCTATTTTGTTGTCAATGGCAAACAAGAACGCACCGACGAGTTCAAAGTAATCGTAAAAGCCAATATCGTTGAAGATTTCAGCAACCTCTCACCCGATCAGTTGCAAAAAGCACCTATCGCCGAGTTGGCTAAAACAGTTGATATGGGACAAATAAAGAAAGGTCAGACAGCAAGCAAAGAACTGACTATCAAGAATGTAGGTGTTTCACCACTGCTTATCCGCCGTGTTGTTAACAAACATACTGATATCATTGGCGCAACAGTTAATAAAACTACTCTCAAAAGCGGCAAGAAAGGTAGTTTGAAGATTTCTGCAACAGCAACAGAAAATATCAAACCGGGAAAGTTTGTACGCACTATCGAACTTATCACCAACGACCCGCAAAACTCTATCGTTAAAGTAGTAGTTTCCGGCGAAGTGGTAGAATAATTTTTCGTTAACTGCTTTCGGCAGAGAGAGAAAAATTTTCGTTAACTGCTTTCGGCGTAAGCAGAAAGAGCAAGATTTTCGTTAACTGCTTTCGGCGTAAGCAGAAAGAGCAAGATTTTCGTTAACTGCTTTCGGCAGAGAGAGCAAGATTTTCGTTAACTGCTTTCGGCGTAAGCCGAAAGAGAAAGACAAAGAGAAATGACTCATCCTGAAAATGACCCTACATATAAAGGACTGCAAGTGAACAGTGGCGTTACGGAGCAACCTGTGGTTAATCCGTACGCCACTTTCAGGCGCAAAAAACGACTGCTTCGCCCCGAAGAGTATGTCGAAGGCATACTTCATGGCGACATCGCTATTTTAGGTCAGGCTGTTACACTCGTTGAGAGCCAACTTGAGACCGACCAACAAATTGCCCAGAAGGTGATAGAGCAATGCCTACCCTATTCCGGCAAGTCAATACGAGTCGGCATAACAGGTGTCCCGGGTGCCGGCAAATCGACCTTTATCGAAGCCATCGGAACAGAACTTGCCAACCGTGGCAAACATCTGGCAGTGCTGGCTATCGACCCTTCATCGGAACGAAGCAAAGGCAGCATCCTTGGCGACAAGACCCGTATGCAAGAGTTGTCAACAGCAAAGAATGTGTTTATCCGCCCTTCCCCATCGGCAGGTTCGCTTGGTGGTGTGGCACGAAAGACACGCGAGACCATAGTTCTTTGCGAAGCCGCCGGCTACGACACCATCATTATAGAGACTGTCGGCGTGGGTCAATCGGAAACAGCCGCACACTCAATGGTTGATTTCTTCCTGCTGCTTCAGGTAACCGGAACGGGCGACGAGCTGCAGGGCATCAAGCGCGGCATAATGGAGATGGCCGACGGCATTGCAGTCAATAAATGTGATGGCAACTACATAGAAAAAGCACGAGTTGCTAAACGACAGTTCTCTAACGCTTTAGCACTTTTCCCGCCTACCGAAAGCGGTTGGAAACCAAGAGTGGAGACCTGCTCGGCTGTGGATAAG
>JAFVAX010000092.1 GCA_017480285.1 Paludibacteraceae bacterium
AAGCACCGAGTCTGCTACTTCATAGTTAGCATGCGCGGCATCAATAGTCAAGATATATGCCTCCAAACAGCCGACAGCCTCAGAAAACCTGTAAGCATCGGCATACAACAGCCCCAAATAGTAATTTCGAAGAGCATACTTATCGCCTGCCTTTTCAAAGTATTCAATAGCTGCGTCTTTCTGTCCTAACTCATCGGCACAACGGGCATAACGATATAGATACAACTGATTCTTAGGCGATTTCTTCAGCAGTTGGGCATACACCGCTTGCGCTTCTTGATATGCACCTTCACTGAACAGTTTAGCCGCCTTGTCGGCACTTTGAGAATATACCGACAATGACAAAAGAGCAAAAAAGAATACAAAAATTTTTCTCATCGCACAAGAGTTTTGTCAGTCTTTAGGATTAAGCACCACTATCGGCACAAGCATCTCTTCAAGGCTTATGCCACCGTGTTGGAACGAGTCTTTATAGTGCTGCACATAATAATTATAGTTGTTTGGATACGCAAAGAAATCATTGTTTGTACAGAAAGCGTATGTTGACGACACATTAGGCAAGGTCAATCCCGCTTCTTTCGGATGGTCAATAACAAACACTTCCCTCTCGTTATACCCCAATGACTTACCTACTTTGTATCGAAGGTTGGTATTGGTGTTTTTGTCGCCGATTATCTGAATGGGATTTTGAACACGCACCGTACCATGGTCGGTCGTAAGAATAACCTTGTATCCTTGCTTTGCCATACGCTCAAATAGACGGAGCGTTGGCGAATGTTGAAACCAACTGAGCGTCAGACTGCGATATGCCGACTCATCACCTGCCAACTCACGCATCATTCGGCTTTCAGTACGAGAGTGAGAAAGCATATCAATGAAATTCAGCACAATAACATTAAGATCTGTTTTCAGTTGACCCAAACGCATTATTATCTTCTCGCAGAAATCCGATTCGTTGATTTTGAAATATGAAAAGTCGATGCGTTTCCGATAGCGGTCAAACAAAGTCTGTATAAGTTCTTTCTCATACAGGTTCTTGCCTTCATCATCGCCCTCTTCCACCCAATACTGCGGGTACAACTCTTGTATCTGCAGTGGCATCAAACCGGCAAAAAGCGCATTACGCGCATATTGCGTGGCAGTCGGCAATATCGTGCAATAGAGTTGCTCGTCGCTTATCGTGAACTTGTCCAAAAGCAATGGCTGAATAATTTTCCATTGGTCGTAGCGGAAATTGTCAATCACTACGAAACAAACCTTTTCGCCGTTCTCCAAATAAGGGAACACCACTTTCTTCATCACATCGTGGCTCATAAGCGGACGCTGCGTACTGTCTTTTAACCAACTCTGATAATTGCGTGCTACAAACTTCGAGAAAGCGGCATTGGCATCCTGACGCTGAAGCGACAACACTTCGTGCATCTCGCTATTGATTCCCGACAGTTCTAATTCCCAATGCATCAGTTGCTTATACACTGCAAAAAACTCATTTACAGTCGAAGCGGTGTTAATAAGATATGCAATGTCGGAAAACTCTTGTTGGTAGTTCTGATTGGTATGTTCCGACACTATCCTTTGCTGATGAATGTGTTTCTTAAGAGTCAGCAGTATCTGTTTCGGATTGACTGGTTTGATCAGATAGTCGGCTATCTTCTCGCCTATCGCCTGATCCATGATGTCCTCCTCTTCCGACTTGGTTATCATAACAACAGGCAGTGTCGGCTGAGCCTCTTTTATCTCAATGAGTGCCTCCAAACCCGAAACACCGGGCATGTTCTCATCCAAAAAGACAATGTCCAAAGGTTCGGTACGGCTTATGTCAATAGCGTCCTGACCGTTGTTGGCAGTCAAGAGTTCATATCCTTTCTCTTCAAGAAACAGTATGTATGGGCGCAATAAATCAATCTCATCGTCAGCCCAGAGTATTCTCGGTTTTTTCATAATTCCTCCATTTGTTAATCAATGCTTGAAAATCGTCCGCCCAAGCGGAGTCAAAAAACATCCGTTCTTTTGTTACGGGATGGGTGAAGCCCAATGTCTTGGCATGCAAAGCCTGACGCGGACAAAGTGAAAAACAATTATTTATAAACTGTCGATATTTCTGCGTGTTCTGCCCTCTAAGGATCTCCATACCACCGTATTTCTCGTCGGCAAAAAGCGGATGCCCTATGTGCTTCATATGCACACGAATCTGATGTGTCCGCCCCGTTTCCAACTTGCACTCAACAAGCGTTACATAACCAAAACGCTCAAGCACACGGTAGTGTGTTACAGCCGGTTTGGCAAGCGGATTGTCATCTATGTCATACACACGGAAACAGAGTCTGTCTCTGTTGTCGCGTGCAAGAGCACCATCAACAGTACCCTCATTCTCTATAAAATTACCCCAGACAAGAGCATTATATGTCCTCTCTGTTGTATGTTCAAAAAACTGCAAACCCAGATTTGTCTTTGCCTCAGGAGTTTTGGCAATAAGCAACAGTCCGCTTGTATCTTTGTCAATACGATGCACAAGACCTATCTCAGGGTTGTTGGCATCAAACTGTTTGTTATCTCTCAAGTAGTATGCTAACGCATTAAGCAGAGTGCCTTGATAATTGCCATGCCCGGGGTGAACCACCAGACCTGCAGGTTTGTTTATCACCATCAGCACATCGTCTTCATACACAACATTGAGCGGTATGTCCTCAGGCGTTATAGTATAGTCGAAAGGCTCATGGTCAAGCAGTACTTGAATAACATCCAACGGTTTAGCCATATAGTTCGACCTTTGTGGCTTGCCGTTGACCCACACATGTCCCGCCTCCGCTGCCTGCTGTATCCTATTGCGGGAAGTATCAGGCATGTGGGTGGACAGGTACTTATCCACTCGCATTGGTGTCTGACCCTTATCCACATCAATGCGGAAACGCTCAAACAATTCGTCAGTGTCAATATCTTTTATATCATCGCTAATATTTAAATATTATTCTGTTTTTTGTGGGGTGGGGTGATTTTTTTTGTTTTTTTGTTTTTCCCCTTTGTCCAATAGCCCCGAATCTCATTCGGGAAAATTCCCCTTTGTCCATTAGCCCCGAATCTTATTCGGGAAAATTCCTCTTTGTCCATTAGCCCCGAATCTCATTCGGGAAAATTCCTCTTTGTCCGTTAGACCCGAATCTTATTCGGGAAAATTCCTCTTTGTCCGTTAGCCCCGAATCTTATTCGGGAAAATTCCTCTTTGTCCGTTAGCCCCGAATCTCATTCGGGAAAATTCCTCTTTGTCCGTTAGACCCGAATCTTATTCGGGGACATTACCAATCGAACAAATCTCCTCTGCCATTCCATTAAGTGCCACACATTCCTCTCTTGTTATATGGCGTTTATGTTCATCGTATTCCCAAGGCGAGAGAATCAACATCCTCCCCATAGCAACGGCATTAAAAAGACTTCCACTCGGCTTAAAATACTCCCAAAATCCATTGTCAGCTAAATAGATAATCGAATGTCCTTCTTTAATCAACACATTCAACACCTCTTTTTCTTTAGAAGAAATAAACGGAGAAACTAACACGCTACCCTTCCTCGCAGCCAACACACAACCGTTCATATAGTTACGAAGCGGTTCGGCATCTCCCTGTTGAGCCGCATCTATCATAACTCGGCGTACATGAACAGGCAAAAAATGCTCAGCTTGTAACAAAGCGATATTTCCCACACCGCTATATTTCTTTCCAACTAACTCAATACCTTTTTGTACGCGAAAAAAACCGGGCAAAAGTCGTTTCGTGGCTAATCGTTGTGGGTTCATTTTTACATAACTTATCATCGTCTGCAATTGACCATGCCGAGACAAAGGTCGAATAAACGGACGTTCGATAAAAATTGGCGAAGCCTTTGCTATAGCATCTGCATCGCTCAATCCTGAATATGATTCGGGACAAACCGACAAAGAATAAGCCATACCTATCTTCTTTGCACCTTGCCATAAGCTTCTGACAACCATATTAAACGATTGCTCCATTTTTTGCGTAACATATATGATCGCATGCAGATGGTCGGGCATAAGGCAAAACTGAATAACACGAATCTCCAGATAATATGACGGATGATTTAGCAATACTTCAACTAACCGATCCCCAAGTTCAGTACGTCTTATATAGGCCTGTCTTGGGTCATCTTCTGGAACAACAAGCGTCCCTAATAATGGCTCACGATTTGGAACAACTAATGTAACATGGTAAATACCAACCCCTTTCCATGGAGTTCCTTTTTCTTGCCATTGCCAAGCATTGTCTGCCATAAATGCGAATACCTCTTTTCAGAACAACTCATCTTCGTCGGCTTCCGTTCCGCTCATAAGTGCTCGCTCAGGGTCGTTCGACAGGCGTATAACAACCGGCGTTCCTTCCCTCTCACGCTTCCCGGGCGAAGGCTCTTGAGCAAAAACAACGAAAGTAGAATCAGTCTGTTCCGGATGAGCATCTTCAGGGTCATAACTGAAACCGCCCATCGCCAAACGAGCCTCAAACAAGATGCTTCGACTCTCCTGCAAAGTCTTACCAAGAAGATTCGGCACCTGAACCATCTCATTGCCAACACCTTGAGCAACAATAAGATCCAACATCGTTCCCTCGTCCAAACGCGTACCGGCGACAACAGATGTATCTGCCAAACGAACATCTATAACAAGGTTACGATGGTCGCCCGGCTCATACAGCACCTCCCCTACTTCCAAGCCCACACTGCGTAGTGAGGAGGTAGCCTGACGGGCAGACAAGTCAATAACCGATGGCAACGGCACCTGACGCTTCGTTTTGGCATTAACTATCACATACACAGCACGCCCGTTCTTCACATGGGAAAATTCGGCAGGGTTCTGCTCAATGATAGTACCGAGCGGGGCTGCACCCGAATAGGTCGAGTCTATAACTTCCAAACGCAGGTTGCTTGCACCCAAAATAGTTGATGCTTCCTCCACATACATACCGCATACATTCGGCACCTCACGCTCTATGCCGTGTTGGGTATAGACGCGCAAGCCATACCAAACACCGGCTATCAGCAAACCTACAAGAACAAGTGCAACTGAAAATGTAATAACAAGAAACTTCAGATGGCTCTTTATCACCATCCCGACTGTTCGTTTGCTTTCTTTTTTTGCCATATATCTAACTTATTTTATTCTATTATATCAAACTCTGTACCTTTTATGCTACAAATATACAAAAAAAGAATTAAGAAACAAAATTTGCTTATATCTTGAAAAAATTGTATCTTTGTAAATCATTTCATATCTTTATCATAAATAACAAACAATGGATATTTTAAGCAAACTTGACGGACTTGACGCAAAGTTTCACGAAGTGGGTCTTCAACTGACCGACCCTGTCGTTATTGCCGACCAACAACGATATGTCCGCCTCAACAAGGAATATCACGAACTTGAGCGCGTGTTGAAAGCAGCAGCCGAATACCGTAAAATACGACGTAATTACGACGACGCAAAACAGGTACTCATCGATGAGAAAGACCCTGAACTTAAGGAACTTGCACGAGCAGAGATAGAGTCGCTGGAACCTCTTTTGCCAAAGGCTGAAGAACAGGTCAAACTCCTGCTTCTGCCACGCGACAAAGAAGACGATAAAGATATCGTGCTTGAAATACGAAGTGGCACGGGGGGCGACGAAGCCGCACTTTTTGCCGGCGACCTACTGAGGATGTACACCAAATATTTCGACCTCAAAGGATGGAAATATACCGTTTCTTCTTTTACCGAAGGCGCTGTTGGCGGGTATAAAGAGATTATTCTTAATGTAACGGGTACACAGGTTTATGGAACAATGAAATATGAGTCGGGCGTACATCGCGTTCAACGCATACCTGCAACAGAAACGCAAGGGCGAGTACATACCTCTGCCGCCACTGTTGCCGTCCTGCCCGAAGCCGACGAGTTCGAAGTGCAAATCAATGAAGGCGAGATAAAATGGGAGACCTTCCGTTCAGGCGGTGCAGGCGGACAAAATGTCAACAAAGTGGAATCAGGTGTCCGATTGAGATACCTTTGGAAGAACCCCGTTTCGGGCACTACCGAAGAGATACTCATTGAATGTACCGAGACGCGCGACCAGCCTAAAAACAAAGAGCGGGCTCTTAGTCGTCTTCGCACACAAATCTACGACAAAGAGCACCAGAAATATATAGACGACATTGCCGCCCGACGCAAAACGATGGTCTCAACAGGCGACCGCTCCGCCAAAATACGCACCTACAACTATCCGCAAGGGCGCATCACCGACCACCGTATCGGCTATACCATCTACAACCTGCAAGGTTTTATGGATGGTGATATTCAGAGCGTTATCGACCAACTCACCATTGCCGAAAACGCCGAACGACTCAAAGAAGCAATGTAGATGCTCTGAGATTCAAAGATTCAAAAATTCGAAAATTCAAAACAAAACTCATCTGCAAGAAATAATTGTAAATTGTAAATTGTAATGTATCTTTTCTATACTCCTGATATTGCACAAACCCAAACCCTCTGCGAAGAGGAGTCTGCGCATTGTATTCGCGTCCTTCGTAACGGGAAGGGCGACCAGATTCTTCTTACTGACGGCAAAGGAACGACCTACAATGCAGTCATCACCAATCCCAACCCAAGGCGATGCGAGTTTCGGATTATAAGTCAGGAAAAACAGCAGAAAAACCACGATTTCTACCTTCACATCGCCATTGCACCTACAAAAAACATTGAACGAATGGAATGGATGGTTGAGAAATGTACGGAGATAGGTATTGACGAGATAACACCCCTACTCTGCCGCTTTTCCGAGCGCAAACAGATACGGCTTGACCGACTCGAGAAAATCATTCTCAGTGCCACCAAACAGTCGCTCAACCCATATATGCCCAAACTGAACGAACTGACTGATTACAACACTTTTATAAGCCAATACAGTGCCCAGACGAAGTTTATCGCACACTGTTATAAAGATGACACCCCTCATTCCGAACTTGTTTCGGAATCTCATAAGCAAGAACTCAAAGACCTTATCGAGAAAGGCAAGTCAGCTATTATTCTAATAGGACCGGAAGGCGATTTCTCTGAAAAAGAAGTAGAAGATGCTCTCAAACAAGGCTACCGGCCTGTCAGTTTAGGCAGAAGTCGCCTACGCACGGAGACTGCCGCCATCGTGGCCTGCCACACTGCTATTCTGCAAAACGGGTAATTATTTGTCATCAACAATACCGAGTATGCGAAGCAGTCGCAGAAAAAACTGCTCCGTGCGGTATAGGATTGTCCAAATACCACCGAAGGCAAGATGGGCATTGGCAGTGTATTTATTCCAAGCCTTCAGTCGTCCGCTGTATTTTCTGTATATGGGATATGAATAATACAGAAAAGTAAGATTCATATCGCGACTCAACCGTTTTTTGTTGTTGGCATTGGTTGAAAGCGATGTTTCCGAAAAACGATAAAGCACAAGTTCCTTGTCTATGAAATGAAATCGTATGTTGTGATTAAGAAGGTTAAGCCATCGTGGCAGGTCTTCAAGAAGCGGAATACGCTCATCATACGAGATATTCATCTTCTTGATTTTCCGAAGGTTATAGAAAGCGGTTGGTGCAGGCAGACAGTTACCGTAAAACACAAGACGTTTCTGCTGTTCGGGTATCGACAACTTGAAAAACGAATAGTCAAAGATATTGTTCATCACATAATCAATGAGTTTCGTATCCTGTCCGAATCCGCGCATACGGCTGAACACATACACCGCATCCGTATTTCTGCCGGCATAATCCGCCATTGTTTCAATACAGTCCGGTAGTAGCAGGTCATCACCCGCAATAATCTTCACCCACTCCCCCGTTGCGGCTCTCTCGGCACGATTAAAATTAGCCGCTATGCCGGTGTTTTTTTCGGCGGTAAGCAATTCCGCCTTTCTGAATCTCTGCGAATGCGTAGCAAGCCAATCCCTGACAATTTCAACGGTATTGTCTTTTGAACAGTCGTCGCTCACTATCAGTTCCAACTCACTGTAAGTCTGACCATAAATGCTGTCTAATGTTTCAACAATGGTAGCCGACGAATTATATGCAACCACTAACACAGATACCAACTTATTTTCCATATTTTTCCAATGATTTTACTAACTTTGTTTCCGTCTTTTCATACAACCTTATTATAGGCTTTACCAATACTATCCTTATCTTATCAAGCAAAGTTGATATAACTAACACGCTGATAATCAGCATTATACCCCCCCCTAAATATAATAATGCGTTATCTGCTTTAAGCAATTGAACATCAATATTTATTATCCAACTCGAAACCGGCGGACAGGTATGTACAATATATGTTGCCAAACAAGATGAGCCTACCTGATTTACAAAATTTGATTCAAAATTCAGTCTTGTAAAAGGTAAGAAAAAAGCTGTTGCAGACAATATCGTAACTGGAGAACAATACGACCAAAGTCGTTCCGCATTTGGCAGATAAAGTTTCAAAACAACCAACAATAATGTACAAGCAATATATACAAAGAATAAACTACAAGTAGAAATGGCGTTAAGGCGTTTTATGCCATATAATCTCATGTACCTGCCAATAAGATAAACAAGCATAAAAGTGGTGATACTGTAACCACTGTTAAAATAGAAATATGTGGAATTGTGAATGCAACCGAAATAGAAAGCACAAAACAAGAATACTGATATATAAATCAGCAGTTGTCTTTCTGAAACCACTTTTACAAACTTATTCAGCATAGGGGATAATAAAACCAGAAACAAATAACATTGTATAAACCAATTCTCTCGTGAGAAAGCCATCAGTGAGCGCAATAGCCGATGGTGTTGTAACACACTTTCATTTGTTATAAAGCAATTCAATATATATAGTCCCGCATAGAAAAAAGCAAGGCAAGTAAATAGATTCAACAATGATTTGCCTTTGGGTTTTATAGAAAAATAACCTGAAATAAGAATAAACAGATTCACCCCAATCAGGGACAAAGCACTCATTGATGTGCGCGTTAATGCCATTGCCGTACCGCCAATCCAAAACGAATCAACACTTGCAAGTGTAAGATAATACCCGCTAAAATGAGTCATTACTATCATCGCCGTAGCAATAATACGCAAAAGTTCTATATTGGAATCTCTTTGTTTCAAATTTTTACAATGTCAATGACTGTTTAATATCGTCAATAATATTCTGTGCTACGGATTTACCGTTTGGTGGCACAAGATGTTCGTTAAAAAACCGCTCGCGCAATGACAACATCGTATCATTGTTCCGCAAAACCACATTTTCCACAAAACTCTCTATTTCACTCTCACTTGTAGCGTGATAATGAACATCATACGCTAAATTTCCGATTTCGTTGCTCTGCTCGTTTCTGTCGTGTCCGACAAGATACATAACAGGCTTTTTTGTGTATAGATACTCTATAATGAACGACCCGCAATCGTGTATCATTGCATCAGAAGAGAGAAATAAATCAACATATTCGCCATCGCTGAGAGCGGTATTTTCTCCATTTGCCCATTTATTGTAGTATGCTTCGGTTTTTTCTTTTCCCCAAGAAGGCAGATTTGTCAGATTGGCTTTCAACAGCGGATGTGGCTTGAAAACAAACTGAACCAATGATTTGTATTTTTCAGCCAAGTGCCACATAAAATCGGCATATTTCTCAAAAGTTGACAGTTGCAACAACTCCAAATGATTGCTAACGGTATGGTGTGGAGCCCAGATTATTCGTTTCAGATTTTTATCATCTGACTTCCAAAGCCCGCCGCCGTGTGTGTGTAAATTGGCGACTAAAGTATCATACATAGGATAACCCACAACTCTGCAATTCATACCATTGTTGGAAGCAAGTTGTCGTATTTGTTTCATATTCTCATTGCACTCCACATAAAACCGCCACAAACACTGATGAAACATCGATGCCACCGACCAACGGTATTTTACATTGCAAAACCCGTAGCTGACATAGCAGGTAAGAGCATCAGTGAACCGGTCAATATAATAGTCGGGATGTACGAGCCCCTTGTATGGATTGGTGAAGAAAATTATATCAGCATTCAGGGTGTGCGGATTCAAATAAGTATTTTTTTTATCATCGTATGCGCAAACAAAGGGATATTGCTTTTCTGTAAAGAAATCAATACATTGCTGCCTGCTTTCCAACTCATGATTTCTATCGCGAACAATCGAAGGGCAAATCAGAACAATAGGATCAAAATAATCATCTTCAAGCATCAACTGAAAGAGTGAATCGTATTTCCAATTGCTGTGATAAATAGCGAAAAAAAAGACCCTTATTGACTTTTTGTTTCGCAGATTGGATATGGTATTATCGTATCGGGTTTGATAAGTATCTATAATCGGGTTTTCCATAAGGGCCAATCGCCGGTAATGAAACCAGTCCCAAACAGAAGCAGGAACAAATTTTTTTATGCTTTTCTTGATTGATATGCCCATTTCTAAAAATTTTTTTTCGTTGAAATATTTGTTTAATCAAACAGACAACTATTCATATCACAACAATTTATCCAACAAACGCCAAGGCATTGGCATTTGGGGGTAATGACGCTTCATACTCTTCATCGCTTTCAACAAAGCATACAGAACAAAAAGGTGGATTTTATCAGTTGCTGTCAGCGGTTTGAGAAAAGTTTGGGGAGTATAGTATCCGAAGCATTTTGTCCACTCTATAACCGCTTCCGACATAGGCAAATGCTTTCTTGCCGCATCTGCCAATCCGAGTAGCAAACAAATATGTATATATCCTTGCCAATATATAGGTTTTAGTTTAGGAAACAAGCCTGTGTTAAACAAAGCGGGACACCCAACAATAAGATAATCGTTATTTTTCTTATAGTCGTTCCAAACAGAAGATTTATATTGTACATATACATAACCGGCATCTTTCAGACAAACAATATCGCCAAACTGCAGATGAAATGCAGTAATAGTGTTATCTACAAGATACCCGCCAATCTCATTCTTAAGATTTACACCTTCAACTCTACGATATACAAAACAATGTGATTCTCTAAAAGTATTTTGCAAATACCAAGCCGCTGAAATCACTTCACCCGTCTCAAACATATCAATGTGCCTTAATTCAGCACTATCGCAAGTTGCGCCATCTTGCAAAGTAAAACAATTAGCCATATAACAAGAGCAATGCTCATTTTTTTCTAATAACTCGACCTGCAACTCATATACTTTCTTTCCGGGCAAGAAAAAATCATCTCCATCGACAAATGCAAGGTATTTTCCGGTAGCGTGCTGAACTGCATTGCAACGATTCCAACCACTACGCGAACTTTTTATTGTCGGATTAAAGTCACTCGTGTTACATCTATAAGCGTGAATAACAGAGTATTGTTGTTCATATTCTTGTGCTAATTCAAACGAACCGTCTTCACTTGCATCATCACTTACTAAAATCTCATATTCAAAATGAATCTTTTGAGCAAGCAAACTATCTAAACAGCGTTTTAATTGCTGTCGTTGATTGTGAGATATAACACAGATGGAAAGAAACATAACGGATTAGTTATAAGTTAGGATTTATTAAGTTATAAGTTAGGATCTATAAGTTCTAAAAAAAATATCAAACAGATGTAATGAAAAATAACCCCTGCGCAAAAAAACGAACCTTTTTTTACCGCAGGTATTTCTGTGCAAAAATAATAAAAATCTCTTAAAAATGCAAGTATTATTGAAAATATAGTATTTATCGCTCTTTATCGACAATTTTAGATTCCTGCCTTCGCAGGAATGAGGGTGTGTCTTTGATGTAAAAAAATGCCTTTTACCTGCGGTAAAAAAAGGTTCGTTTTTTTGCGCAGGGGTTATTTTTCATTACATCTGTTTGATATTTTTTTTAGAACTTA
>JAFVAX010000093.1 GCA_017480285.1 Paludibacteraceae bacterium
AGTACCCGACTGGAGAGATCGGTGTCCCGACACACCCGAAGAGGCTCGAAGCAGTGTTGACGAGAACGGTTGCGAGCGAGACACTGACGGCGACGGAGTGCCCGACTGGAGAGACCAATGCCCCGGAACGCTTGCAGAGGCTCGCGGACATGTCGATGCTAACGGTTGTGAGTTAGATTCAGATGGCGACAGAGTACCTGATTGGAAAGATCGTTGTCCTGACACTCCAAAAGAAGCATCACAGTATCCTAACGGAGTTGACGAGAACGGCTGTGTGCGCGATACCGACGGCGACGGAACACCTGACTACGAAGACAAATGTCCTGACATGGCAGGTCCGAGAGAGAACCTCGGTTGCCCCGCACTCAAGTCAACTGAGACACGCGTGCTGCAAGATGCTATGAAGGGTATCCAGTTCGAGACAGGCAAGGCCATCATCAAACCGGCTTCATATCAAACACTTAACGATGTGGCAAATGTGTTCCTGAATAACCCTTACTATCAGGTTGAAGTTCAAGGACATACCGACTCAACTGGTAACCCCGATAAGAACCTCGTTCTCTCGCAGAAGCGTGCTGATGCTGTTCGCGACTACCTCATCTCAAGAGGTGTGCCGGCAAGCCAACTCACCTCTGTCGGATATGGCGATACCAAACCTATTGATACTAACGAGACAAAAGCCGGTCGTGCTAACAACCGCCGTGTTGAGTTCATTTATCAATACACCGACACAATCACTCACGAAGAGTATCAATATCAGAGATAAGAGAAAAATAAACACATAAACAAACAAACAAACCAATAAATAAATAACTAAACAAACCATTAGCCTATAATAGTCTCCAACGACTGATTGTTTTAACAAGACTGCCGAACAAATAGTTTCGGCAGTCTTTTATTCCTCATTCTGACGAAGGTCAGAATCTCATTCCTCATTCCCTCATTCTGACGAAATTTTGTGATATATTTGCTAATATGCTTTATTTTTACTATTTTCGCAATGTTTTCATACAAAATATGGTAGATATGACTAAACAAAGAGTAATAGGAATAGGCGAGACGGTGCTTGACATCTTGTTTAAGAACGACCAACCGCTGAAAGCCGTGCCGGGTGGCTCTACTTTTAATAGTCTCGTATCGCTCGGTAGGGCAGGAGTTGAATGTGCCATGCTCACAGAAGCAGGCTCCGACCATATTGGCGATATAATATGCAAGTTTCTTGTCGAAAATGGTGTTTCACAGGAGTTTGTCTGTCGGCACGATGGTGTCAAATCGCATATCTCATTGGCTTTTTTGGACGACAACAACGATGCTCAATATGTGTTCTACAAAGACCATGCATCAGTTTCGTTAGACGGATTACTTCCGAAGTTCAATAAAAACGATATAGTGCTTTTTGGCTCGTTTTTCGCCATCAATCCTAATATCCGTTCTGTTGTAGGCAGTATGTTGCGAGAAGCGCATAATGCCGGTGCATGGCTCTATTATGATGTCAATTTCCGCAAGTCGCATCTGGCAGATTTACCACTTGTTTTACCAAACATCGAAGAAAATATGCGGTTAGCAGATGTGGTACGCGGGTCTATGGACGACTTCCGTTTTCTATATGATATCAACGAGAAAAAGGCTATATATGAGCGAGTTAGTCGTTTCTGTAAGACTCTTATTCTCACCGACGGTGCCAACGATATCTGCGTCTTCACACAAGCGGGTTGTAGGGCTTACAAGGTTAAGCCCATAACGACAGTCAGTACGGTTGGGGCTGGTGATAACTTTAATGCCGGATATATTTATGCCAAACTTAAAGGCATTGATTCTCAAGACGATATGATTGAGATGGCACAACGCTGGAGTCAAGATGTATGCCAACAGCTTGGCAATAACATAAGCGATGAATTAGTTGAATGGCTGAAAAATAGTGAATTGTAAATTGTAAAAAAACGCAGAAACTCATTGAGAATCTGCGTTTTCAGTAGGGTAGTGGAGCATAGCGGACTCGAACCGCTTACCTCAACACTGCCAGTGTTGCGCTCTACCAGATGAGCTAATACCCCAAACAAAAAACTCGTATTATCAACACTTTGGCTTTAAGTTTTCCAAGCCGATACAAAGATACAAGTTTTTTTATTTATTTCCAAATTTTTTGCATTTTTTTTATTTCACGCAATTTCCCACAGATTTTGACAGATTAAAACAGATTTACACAGATTTTTATTTCACGCAGATACTGCCAATTCCAAAGAATAATATTTATATAAAAGAAAGGACATAAGAAGTAATAAAATTCTGCGTTATCGGCGAAATCTGTGAGAAATAAAAAAAGCATTCATGCAAAAACCGTGTAAATCTGTCTTAATCCGTTAAAATCTGAGGGAGATATAATTTTATCAGCGGAAACTACAAGAAAAAAAATAAGATTCTGACCTCCGTCAGAATGAGAAATAGGATTGATAATTATATAATAGGATGGATAATTATATTTCCCAAATTCACACAAATGCTATTTTACATAATATAAATTATGTTCAAAATTTATAAAAAGTTTTAACGACTCTTAAAAAACAATAATTTCATGCAATATCTGCGAGAAAAAATTATGTAAATTCCTGAAAAGTACCATCATCAAAATATACGATGATACGCTGAATCTTGCGAGGTTTGATTTTTTTATCCTCAGTTGAGCGAACATTGGAGTTATTGGAAATTCCAGAAACTTTACTGTCGCCAACACGAGTTCTTGCAAGCCTTGACTTTGAAACAGAAAAGTCTGAAGAACCGCCACCGGACAACTCAGCATTTACATTTCCACCTTCTAACGGCAAACCAGACTCTGAATTTATGCCGGACATATCGCCAGTGATGTCTTGTTCATCGATATTTTCAAACAAAGTCTGTTCTTGATAAAGTTCGCGAGAATCGTTTTTTTGCGAAAACATCATACCCACGCCTAAAATAAGCCAATCTGACGAAACCTCACGAAAACGGTTCAGTATTTTGCGCATCACATCCAAGCTCGGCTTATTTCGTTCGCCGAGTATGTTCGACAATGTTCCGGTTTGAATACCAATCTCTTCAGCAAACTGTTTAGCATTCATTTTTTCTGCTACCATCAAGGCATTTATCCGCTCACTCTCATTCATTTTTTACAAAATTTTTAGCAAAAACATTTGTGAATTATGCTACAAAGATATGAAAACTTTTTCACAAAAACAAATCAAAATAAAAGTTTTCAAACAAAAATATATATTTTCAAATCAAAACATCACAATAAATGCAGATTAAGTAAAGACTACGCATATATATTGAAAATCAGCAGTAAATAAGCACAATATAGCACTTGAGATTTTTTATATAAATGCTTGATTTTAAGATATGTTACTTGCTATTTGCAGTATATATTACAAATATGCAATCTTTATTCAGGAAAAGTGATATATTATGATATATTTCACTTTAGATTTTTTGCATAATTGATTGATATTTTGCAATTTCTATATAAATACATTATTTAATATGCAATAACAATCTTATTAAGTTTTCAAATGTTTGTGAATTTTCGTTTGTGTGTTTTTATTTGCAAACAGTCCTACTCTATTATTTTTGCTTTGTGAATTTTGGTTGTGTTTTTAGCCTTGGTTTTGCATTGAAAAGTTTTTATTTGTGAATTTAATAAGCCTGTTTTTGGTACTTTTATTCCCTACCCTTCTTCATAATGTTGAAATTTTTGGATATTTGAAAACAAAATTCTTTTTGATGAAAATATCGGCTAAAATTTGTATTTTTGTGGAAAAAGGATTATTTTTGCAAAAATATCCCACGGATTTTATGTTAGAATCTAAATCATATTGAATGCAAAAATATATTGAAAAACACAAAATAATTGAAAATGAAAGCATTAGTTAAACGCCATCGTGAGCGTGGAATATGGATGGAGGAAGTTCCGATGCCTGAAATGGGCTTGAACGATGTTCTTATAAAAGTAAAAAAAGCAGCTATCTGTGGCACTGACCTTCACATGTATCGCTGGGACGATTGGTCGCAAACGCATACCAATCCACCGTTTATTCAAGGACACGAATTTGTTGGTACTGTGGTAGATACGGGTGCCGGCGTTAGAAATGTACATGTGGGCGACAGAGTTACAGCCGAAGGTCATATCGTTTGTGGACATTGTCGGAACTGCCGTCGTGGAATGGGACATGTATGCGAGAACACGCTGTCGGTCGGCATAACGCGCGATGGTGCTTTTGCTGAATATGTGAGCATTCCAGAGAGTAACATAGTGCGTTTGAAAGACTCTATTTCTGACGATTTTGCGGCTATCATGGACCCATTCGGCAATGCCACTCACACTGCCCTCGCCTTTCCGTTATTGGGTGAAGATGTGTTGATTACGGGTGCCGGACTGATTGGTACAATGGCTACAGGAATATGCCGTTTTGCCGGTGCAAAAAACATCGTCGTAACAGACATTAACCCTATCCGTTTGGAGATTGCGAAGAAGATGGGTGCCACGCTGACTGTCGATGGCAGCAAGGGCGAGACGGTTGCAGATGCTATGTTTCAATTGGGAATCAGGGGGTTTGATGTTGGTCTTGAGATGTCGGGTGCCCCTGCTGCTTTCAACGATATGGTGCAACACATGTATCGCGGAAGTAACATAGCACAACTTGGTATTTTGCCTTCTGACACAAAAGTAAACTGGTCGGATGTTATTTTCAATGCACTGACAATCAAAGGTATAACAGGGCGTCGGATGTGGGAAACATGGTATCAGATGGAGCAGATGCTGTTGGGCGGTTTGGACTTGTCGCCTGTCATTACCCACCATTTCAAGTTTGACGACTTCCAAAAAGGCTTTGACATAATGGATTCAGGTCAGTGCGGAAAAGTCATTTTGGAAATTGAGAAATGAGGAAAATACATTAAAAATTGCTAAATTGAATAATTATTTGTATATTTGTAGTAATTAAAACGGTTTTATCGTAACCAAGTCCTGATATGGCAGAATTATTGCAAATAGAGCAAACAATGTTCCCAAAAGCGCATAAAGAGGCGTATCGCAGGTTGTGTGAGCAACGCGACGATATACCCCTTTTTTTGCAGGCTTGGTGGTTAGATGCGGTAACTGAACCTGACAACAAACAATGGCAAGTGCTTCTATCAACAAACAAGAAAGGTGAAATAGAGGGCGCATTGCCTTTTGTTTTTGGCAAGAAATTTGGAATGTATTTTGCTGTAACTCCGCAACTTACGCAATATACAGGAATATGGCAAAGAAAGCCGGATATGAATATTCAAAAAGATCTTATTCGCCAATTAGAGGCTCTTCATTTGTCTTTTTTTGAAGTCCGGTTTATGCCAGAATACACTAATTGGTTGCCGTTTTATTGGTCGGGCTACAAGCAGCAGACCCGTTATACCTATCGCATTGAAGATACTTCTGATTTACAGAATGTTATAAGCGGTTTTGATAGTGCAAAAAAGAAACATCTGAAGCATATTGAATGCAATGGTTTGCAGGCAGATTTTACGATGTCAGCCGAAGATTTTTACGAATTGCAGTGCCTCCAACTGAAAGGCAGAAAAGATACAAATGTGCTTTCAAATCAGTTAGTTACACATCTTGTTCAGACAGCCCGCGAACGCGATTCGGGCGAGATAATCTGTATCAAAGACCGTGAGGGTAACATAAATGCTGCATCGTTTGTGATGTGGGACAACCGCTCGGCTTACAATCTCATAACCGCTATTCACCCCGATTTCCGTAGTAGCGGTGCGAGCACAATGATGATAATGGAAGCCTTGAAAATCTGCAATATACGACATTTAGCGTGGGACTTTGAAGGCAGTATGATTGAAAATGTGGAGCACAATAATCGACAGTTCGGGGCAGTCCAACAGCCTTATTTTGAGATATTTAAGTATAGCCCGATGATTCAGTTTGCACAGTTGTTTATGAAAGTGAAATAACATAAACATATTCAAAATATAAAGATAATACATAAGTCATAACTATAAGATATGCAAGAAGTTAGCAAGCAACAATTTTACGAAGCGATAAGCGATTTTGAGTGGATTCCATTCACTCAAAATGATGCCTATTGCCGAAGTCAGGTACCTGCTGACAGTTTGCGTTATTACTTGGATAACAGCGACTTACCCCGGATTGGCTGTGTTGGTTTTCATCGCCGACATCTCGGTTTGAAGTTGCTGCGTGTTGTAGGTGAATGTAAGAAAAATCGTGTTTTGCCAAAAGAATTAGTGAGTGAGTTTTATGAACAGATAACTCATACAGATTATAGTATTATTCAACTCAATTTAGACACTCCATATTCGCCTGAAAATGAGATTGCTATGCGTCTTGCAGGGTATCTTCGACCGATTGGTTTGTACTCAACAACGCTATCAAAAATCATTTTGACAGACCCCGAGAAACATCATTTCAACAAACATTGGCGAAACAATCTGAACAAGAGTCAGCGCAATAATCTGTTACTTAGAGTTATAGACAGACCTCAGGAAAATGACATACGAGATTTTGCCGACAAATATGCAGAAATGCTTGATAGAAAACATTTTAGCGATAGTTTATCGTATGATCAGTTGAGCATTTTGATGTGCGATGAGCATTATAAAATGCTTGTAGTCGAAACAGAAACAGGCGAGCGTATTGCCGGCAGAATAATGTATATTCATGGGCAAACGGCATACGGGATGTATTCTTACACGAACCTGAAAGGCAGGGACTTGTCGGCATCGTATTTTCTATATGAGCAGCAATGTAAGTATCTGTATGATAACGGTATAGAACAGTTTGATGTAGGTCGAATCTCGCCCGGACAAAGTGCAAAAAACGGTATTTTTCACTTCAAAGACGGTGTAAGTGGCGAATATGTAAAGTATTTGGGTGAATGGGAATTTGTGAGAAACCGCTGTTTATCGCTGTTGTTGTATATAGTAAAAGTTTTGAAAAACAAGCAGTTACGAGTATGAGAGTTTTAGAATTACCATCTTGGTATATTCCCGAGGGCGGTTGGTTTGTACGGGATCAGGCTTGGGCACTTCAGGAGCAAGGTGTTGAAGTTCACATACTTGCGAATGTCTTGTTGCCAATAACCAAATTTCGCTGGCGGTATTTTGACTTTTTGCGCTACCCCACTCGTCCGTATTTCACTGAAGAACTAGGCATTACCATTTTGCGTCATTGGCATCGCCCTATTCCGAAAGCCAGAATATACAATATCAAAAAATGGGCTGAGCAGACGGTACAACTCTTTGATTTATACATAAGTAGATACAGCAAGCCTGACATTATTCATGTCCATAGTGGCACTTGGGGTGCATACGCGGCAGCATTGATAAAAGCGAAACATGCTGTGCCATACATAGTTACAGAGCATCGCGGTATGTTTGGTTGTCGCTCGAAACTTGCGCGCGACTTTTTCCGCAAGGATTTTGAACCTTTTTTTATCAAAGGATTTAGCGATGCCGATATGTTAGTGCCTGTATCTGAGCAACTTATACCGAAAATGCAATCGTATCTTGAAAAAGAAGTACCAGTGAAAGTCGTTTCGAACATTGTTGATACTGATTTTTTTGTTGCTAACTCACAGGTTATCAAGCCACATAGTCCTTTTCGCTTCGTTAGTTGTAATGGTTTCTATGAGGTCAAAGGTTACGATATTTTGCTACCGGCTTTTGACGAGGTTGTGGCGCACCACCCTGATGTAAGTCTCAGATTAGTAGGCGAAAACTTCGAGAAATCGGCATTTCAACGCTTGCTAAAAAATTGCAAAAACAAAGATAAAATATCGTTTACCGGCAAGTTGCAAGCCGATGGTGTATTGCGCGAGTTGCAAAATGCCGATGCTTTCGTAATGAGCAGTCGCGTTGAAGCCGAACCGGTATCGATTTTAGAGGCTCTTTCCGTAGGGTTGCCAATAGCCGGAACAGAAGTGATACCCCGGTACGAACTGCCTGACTCATTGGGAGTTAAAGTGCCTATAGAACAACCTGAATTATTGGCTCAGGCGATGACCTATCTGATTGAAAATTATGCAAACTATTCACCCGAAAAGGCTCACGAACATACAGTAAAAATAGCACATAAGACAGTGATTGCCAAGCAGTTGATTGAGATTTACGAAGAAGTGTTAAGCAGAGCAAGAACTGATCGAAATTGCTGATTTGATGTGAATTAACCTTATGCAAGTACCAAGAAACATACGAAGACTGAAAGAGACGAAAGTGTTAGAAAACTATTCGTTTATGACTGTTTTACAGATATTTAACGCACTAATAAGTCTTGTTATCTATCCGTATGTCATTCGCAAAGTTGGGGCAGAAGCGTATGGTGTTTATGTGTTTGCCCTTGCGATAGTCTCTTATTTTCAGATACTTATAGATTTCGGGTTCGATTCACCGTCTGCCAAGATAGTGGTTGACAATCGCCAAGACAAAGAAAAACAATCGTTTATACTATCTGCCGTTTTTACAGCGAAACATCTGTTGCTTCTGCCGGCACTTGCGGTTTTCGGTATAATGCTCTTTGCTATTGATAACATTTACAATCATTTAGCCCTATATCTTGCTATCTTCTTGCAGGTTTATGCCAACATACTTTTCCCCTCTTGGTATTTTCAAGGTATGAAAAATATGCGAGTTGTTACTATCATTCAAATTGTTTGTCGTCTGCTCACTATTCCGCTGATTTTCATTCTTATACGAACACCTGCTGACATTACCGTATATGCCCTTATCGTCAATGGCGGAATACTGCTTGGCGGTATCACAGCAAGCATACTGCTTTGGCATAACGGACTAAAAATCAAGTTTATATCTATAAACGAGACTATACCTTTTTTCAAAGATGCGACACCGTTTTTCCTAACTGGCTTGGCGGGCAAGTTAAAAGAAGGACTGCTCACTACGATTGTCGGTTTGGTTTTTGGAATGCGGGATGTTGCAATATATGATTTGGCACAAAAGATTGTATCTATTCCAAGGATGTTCACCCAAAACATCAACAAAGCGTTATTCCCTGAAATACTGAGCAATCCGTTGCCTGAGAGGGTCAAAAAAGTGATGCGATATGAGCGTCTTATAGGTGTTGTGGCAAGCATTTTGATAGCGTTGTTGGGTTATCCGGCTGTCGTTTTGCTTGGTGGAAAAGATATGATTGCCGCCTTTCCGCTTGCTGTTGTTCTGAGCCTTACGATTTACTCGTGGCTTGTTGTGGGAGGGTATCTGAATTTTGTGTTTATACCACAAAAAAAATACTATTACATAACTCAAAATCAGTTGGTTGCGATGCTATCGAGCCTATTGTTTTGCGGCATTGGATTGTTGCTAAAACAAGATATTCTTTTAGTTGCCATCGCCCTGACAATTTCTGGTTTTATGGAAATTTTATACTGTAGATTTCAAACAAATAAATTAAATATAAATATCAACTAATCAAAATGTTACCTAAAATTTCAATATGTGTTCCGGTATATGGTGTAGAGCAATACATAGCTGATTGCGCTCGCTCGCTTTTTGAACAGACATACGAAAATTTAGAATATGTTTTTGTTGATGATTGTACTGAAGATGATAGTATTTCTATTCTAAATCAAGTAGTTAAGAATTTTCCTAAGCGTCAGGCACAAGTGAAAATCCTGACTCACACCTCAAATCAAGGTCTCGCTGTTGCAAGGCGTACATCAATTGAAAATGCCACCGGCGAATACCTCACTTGTGTTGATTCTGACGACACTATTGCCCCCGATATGATTGAAACGATGTATCGCATTGCCACAGCATCTGAAGCCGATATAGTGGTTTCGAATTGCGATATTTTATTCGATCAATCGACAGATAAACTTTTTTACCTTCATTCATTTTTTCAGGATAAACTCCCTTTTTCTGCTTGGGGAAAACTCTTCCATAAGAGCCTATTTGCAGATAGTCAGGTTTTTACACCTAAAGGCTTGGATTATGGTGAAGACCGTCTTATGTCACTCAAAATGCTGCTTCGCAGCAAAAAAGTGGCTTGTATTCCTAATCAGTTCTACAATTATAGGCAACGGGAGTTGTCGATTACAAGTCGGAAAAATGAGTGGCATTTTCAATGTTTGGAGCGTTTTTGGAACGAAGCGGATAAGGCTCTGAAACCTTATTTTGATGACATTTTGAAATTAGAGAGTGACAAAAAAAGGCTTCAAGACGAAATTGCACTATGCAAGATAAAAGACAAAACCAAACTCATGCTTTCTGTTAAAAGTAATAAAATACGAAAGCAATTTGCTGATTTATACCGAGATGAGGAAACTCAACACATGAAGATGCTAACTCGCGGATATTGGCTGATGAGTCATTTGGTGCATTATCACCTCTGGGGCTTGATAAGCATTTATCAATTGTATATCAATAGTTTAGATAAATAGAAACATTTTGCTGATATTGGCTAAAACACTTGTGAGATGAAAACGCCTTCGATTATAGTACCCGCTGATTTACAGCAAGTTCTGCTTCATGCTTGTTGCGCTCCGTGTTCATCGGCAATAGTGGAATGGCTGTTTTTACACAACATTAAGCCGACAATCTTTTATTTTAATCCGAACATCTACCCGAAAGAAGAATACGAAATACGCAAAAATGAGAGCAAGCGCCACGCTGAAAGTCTTGGTATTCAGTGGATTGATGGTGATTATGACCATTCGGCTTGGCTAAGTTCTATTTGTGGTTTAGAAAACGAGCCTGAACGAGGTTTGAGATGTGAGCAATGCTTCTATTTAAGGCTTTTGAAAACCGCACAAGTAGCTAAAAACAAAGGTTTTACACACTTTGCCACTACCCTCGCCTCCTCGCGTTGGAAAAGTCTTGAACAGATAAACAGAGCCGGTCAGCGAGCGTCTGAAGAAACAGGAAATGTCCGGTTTTGGGCACAAAACTGGCGAAAAGATGGCTTGCAAGAGCGTAGAAATCAGTTGCTTAAAGAATATGGGTTTTATAATCAGCAATACTGCGGTTGTGAATTTTCAATTGTAAAAAAGCAGTAATGTCAATTGTAAAAAGGCAGTAATGTGTCTTTTTCTTGCAGAAAAGAGATTTATTGAGCACTTTGAAGCCGTTTGTTGCAAAAAGTGGAAAGTACTGAAAAATAATTTATTATCTTTGCAAACGAATAATAAAACAGCATTTTTCACTAACAATTGCTCAAATGCACCCTGTTTTAGTAGAAATATCTAAATATCTTGATTTCGTTCCACGCGAGAATGTTGAGTATGAGGCATTATTTGTGCTATATGAGGTTGTCGGGATGACCGAAGCCGACCTTATTTTTGTCAAGAGTATCGAACTCAACAGGCGTGAAAAAAAGGCTTTCAGGGAGATTCTTGAAATTCTGAAAGCCAAATATGCATATCTGCAAACGACTGCAGAATACTTATATCTGACGGGTGAAAACTTATCTCTGACAGATGAAAATTTACTTCTAACAGATGAAAATTTACTTCTAACAGATGAAAATTTAATTCTAACAGATGAAAACTTATTTTTGACGGATGAAAACTTATTTTTGTCGGATGAAGAGGTTGATGGGCGTTCCTGTGAAGTTCCACCAGTTGCGCAGCTTGTTCTCAAGGAACCTGCGATATGGCTCTTTGACATATTGAGGCAGGTTGGCGAAGAAAACAAACGATGGGATAAGCGTGTTCGGCAGTTGGGTTACATACTTGATTTTTATGTACTTACCCTTTGTTGCCGGTGGCGGATAGTTCTCTATAAGCGGCAGAAACATCTCGTTGAGCTTGGCAGTAGGAATCTTGCGCTGCCTGTTTTCATAGACATCAAGAGCCGTCTCAATAACTTTGAAAATACGTTGTTTGGTGAGTGCCGACGAGAATATAATGGGGAAGTCGGTGAAGGGTGCCAAACGCTCGCGGATAGCCTGTTCGAAATGCTTGATGGCAGCCGTGGACTTGTCTTCCACCAAATCCCATTTATTGACTACCACAACCAGTCCCTTTTTGTTTTTTTGAATAACAGAGAATATATTAAGGTCCTGACTTTCAATACCTCGCGTGGCATCAATAAGCAAGAGGCATACATCAGCATTCTCAATGGCACGGATACTGCGAACAACACTATAATACTCAAGGTCTTCCTGTACTTTTGCTTTCTTTCTAATGCCCGCAGTATCAACAAGATAGAAGTCTTTTCCGAACTTATTGTAGCGTGTGTAAATCGAGTCGCGGGTTGTTCCGGCAACATCTGTAACAATAGTCCTCTCCTCGCCCATGAGAGCATTCAGAAGCGACGACTTGCCGGCATTAGGTCTGCCCACGATAGCAAAACGGGGCAACTCGGACTCAATATCATTATCTTTATCGGGGTTGAAACGCGCCACAATCTCGTCAAGCAGTTCGCCCGTACCCAAGCCGTTTACTGCCGAGAAAATATACGGTTCGCCGAGTCCCAGAATATAGAACTCCGATGCCTGATATTGCATATCGAATGTATCGCACTTATTTATAGCAAGAACAACAGGTTTGCCTGACTGTCTTAAGAGGTGTGCCACTTCGCGGTCAAACTCCGTAACACCTTGTTGCACATCGCATACGAGCAAGACCACATCTGATTCCGAGATGGCAAGATTAACCTGACGATTTATCTCTGACTCAAAGACATCATCGGAATTGACTACCCATCCGCCGGTATCCACAACAGAGAACTCGCGCCCGTTCCAACTTGACTTGCCGTATTGCCGGTCGCGCGTCGTTCCGGCTGCTTCATTGACTATCGCCCTGCGCGTACCCGTAAGGCGGTTGAATAAGGTCGATTTCCCAACATTAGGACGACCTACTATCGCTAAAACATTTGCCATAGTTATTTGATTTATAATTAGTTATCTTTTTCTCTAATAATGCCGTTTTCGTAGGCAGAAACCAGGTTTTTAAGATTTTCAACCTGCTCCTGCAAACTCTTGCCTAAATCGGTATCACGCACACGAATACGATGCCCGGTGAAGTCCTGAAGTTGAATGCGGGTGTGAATATCTGCCCCTGACTTGATGGCTTCCTGACGGGACTCAAACATCTCATGTTCAACAAGTTGGATACCGTGACTATTATAAATAAGCGTATAACCTGCAATACCCGTTTTTTCTTGATAGGGCTTGCTAAATCCACCATCGATGACGAACCTTTTTCCGTCAGCCCGCATCGGTGTTTCGCCTTTTATTGTGCGAACGGGTATATGACCATTCACAATTCGCCCTTCGCGAGGATCAATGCCAAATTCCAATAGGATTTTCTCGCATATATGTCGCTGATTAGCAAGTTCATAATAAGCACCTTTGACTTCTTTCTGCAGAGATTTGTCGGCAATGAAATATCGTTCGAAAGTGGTCATTTTGTCTTTATTATACAGTGGCGAACCGTTTCCGCACCACAGATACCACATATAATCAAGTGAATCAAAGGCAGTTGCAGTTTTTCCACGACCATAATAAGCATCTCGTATCACTTCGTCAACACGATCCATAAGTGCCTTGCCTTTGACACGCTTTCCGCAAACATCAACTTCCATAAAACTACCATCTGCGTTCATGGGAAGAGCTGCGTGAAAAAGTAGGAAGTTATTGTGGCACAAGCAGATAGAACCATGTTGATACAGGCATTTCAGGTGTTTCTGCAAGCGTTCGGACTTACGGAACGAACGAGCCAACTGCTCCATCAATGCTTGTTCTTCAACCGACAGATTATAAGGGTGTTGCGGGTCAATGGTTGGCAGATTGGTATCTAACATATCATATTTCTTGCCACCAATGAGTATAGCAATCGCTTTGCCGTTTTGCCATTGAATCTTGTCAAGCATAAGACGGTCGTTCATCTCATATTCGGGATGTCGCAAAATGGTCTGTCCTTCAAGTTTGAACTGTATGATTGATATGGCTTTATGCATTTTTGCCATCAGTGTGGCAGAGCGTTTTAAGCGGGGGTTATTTTCAAAATCTTTGGTTTGGAAAACGGTGCATGGGTCGTTGCCATAAGTGTCAAGCGCAAAGGTAGCAAGTGGTAGAAGATTGATTCCATAGCCTTCTTCCAAAGTTTCGATATTGACATAACGAATTGATACTCTGAGTACTGTAGCAATAAGTGCCCAGTTGCCGGCAGCGGCTCCCATCCATTCAATATCGTGGTTGCCCCACTGAATATCGAAATTATGGTAGGTTGAGAGAATCTCCATTATCTTTTCAGCCCCCGGTCCTCGGTCGAACACATCACCCACAACATGCAGAGCATCAATGGCAAACGAGTGAATAAGGTAGCAGATTGCAATAATGAGTTGCTCCGCCCGTCCGGACTCAATTATGGCATCAATGATAGCATTAAAATATATGGTGCGATCTTTTTCGGTAGTGGACTCATGTAGCAGTTCTTCAATGACATACGCATAGTCGTGTGGCAATAGTTTGCGCACTTTCGAGCGTGTATATTTGACTGTAACCGCCCGTGCCACTTCAACAATCTGGTTGAGCCGTGTCTTGTAGAAATTCAAAAGTGTGCCATCTTGCTCACGCTCAGGGCGTTCCATATCAAGACGCTCGTCGGGATAATAGATAAGTGCGCAAAGTGCCCTTTTTTCCGACTCCGACATCGTATCACCGTAGAGGTCATCGACTTTGCGACGGATGACCCCCGATGCGTTTTTAACCATGTGAATAAACTCCGACGAAGCACCATGCAGGTCGCTCACAAAATGCTCCGTACCCTTAGGTAACGACATGATTGCCTGCAAGTTAATGATTTCGGTTATGGCAGAATTGCTATTCGGAAATTTCTCGGACAGCAATCGCAAATACCTTTCGTCAGTTTTTAATTCGTTTTTATCCATGGTCTTATGGTTTACTATTTTAATGAGGACTTGAAATTCCGACCTTCGTCGGAATGAGGACTTGAGATTCCGACCTTCGTCGGAATGAGGACTTGAGATTCCGACCTTCGTTGGAATGAGGGTGCTACCTGATACATGTCAGAATAGCATTCACAATATCGCAAGCTACTGATTCTTTGCTCTTTAACTCAAACTCTTGTCGTTTACCATCTTTGAAAAGCAGAGTAATCTTATTGGTATCCGTTCCAAATCCGGCACCATTGTCGGCAAGCGAGTTGAGCACTATCATATCCAAATTTTTGCTCTCAAGTTTCTTTTGGGCATTACTAATCTCGTTATCCGTTTCAAGAGCAAAGCCTACAAGCAATTGGTTTTCTTTCTTTTGCTTACCTAACCGGGCGGCAATATCTTTTGTCGCTTTGAGTTCTAACGAGTATTCAGCATCGTGTCGTTTGAGTTTCGTAAGGCTCGTTTCGGCAGGTGTATAATCTGCCACGGCAGCACAAAGAATCGTTATATCAGCGTCTGCAAAGAGTTGAGTTGCAGCATTATACATCTGCTCGGCAGACTCAACACTGACTATTTTCAAATTGTCAAGATCGACTTTTGAGTGCTCAATCACCGACTTTTCCACCGGTCCGGAAACAACTGTAACTTCTGCTCCAAGACGCTGACATACAGCGGATAATGCATATCCCATCTTGCCTGTTGAGAAATTGGAAATATATCTCACAGGGTCAATTCGCTCAACCGTAGGTCCGGCGGTTAGTAGTACTTTTTTGCCTTTCAAAAGACTGCTACAAACTGCGTTTTCGTTAGAAAAAATCGAATCTGTTTTACTTATATTCTTTTGGTTTTCAAGCACTTCGACTATCTTTCCGAATATCTCATCCACTTCCGGCATTCTGCCCTGCCCTGTTACGCCGCATGCAAGTTCGCCTTCTTGAGTTGCCATAACAGTGCAGTGCGGGAAATCGCTAAGTCGTTGTAAATTAGCCTGTGTAGCCGGATGTAGGAGCATATTCTGATTCATAGCCGGCACTATCAACACCGGCTTAAGCATTGCTAAAAAGGTGGTTGTCAGGGCATTGTCGGCAATACCGTTAGCGAACTTGCCAATACAATTTGCCGTACAGGGTGCAACAACCATCAAATCTGCCCAATCAGGCAGGCTTATATGTTCCGTTTCGTGTTCGTTGTGCGGGGCAAAAACATCGGTATAGACCTTGTTGTTGCTCAATGTCTCAAGCGTTACGGGCGTTACAAACTGCAAGGCGTTTTCCGTACAGACGACACGAACCTCTGCACCGGCCTTTCGCAAAAGGCGGATGAGTAGCGGAATTTTGTAAGCGGCTATACCACCGCTTATGCCAACGAGTATATGCTTACCCTTAAGTTGCATAATACTAACCATTTACAAAATAGCGTAACTTTTGGGGTTACGCTATTTTTTTATTCTTAATTATTTGAAACGAGTAGCGTTTTTTATGACCAATTGGTCGTCAATAAATTCCTGCGTAGCGATGAGTGTTGGCTTTGGAAGTCGCTCATAAACCTTCGATATTTCAATCTGTTCGCGGTTTTCGAACACCTCTTCCATACTATCGTTTGGCGAGGCAAAATCACGCAGTTTTTCGTCTAACTCGTGTTTCAGTTCGGCTGACACTTCATTAGCACGCTTGGCAATGATTGCCACTGTTTCATACACATTTCCCACACGCTGGCTCATCTCGTTCATGTCGCGAGTGATAGTGTTGTGCGGGGCCTTGCTTTTTTTCAAATCCATTGTTTTATAATATTTTTAATGTTTTTATTCTCTTTTTCTCTTTACATTTTCAAGCATTTGCTTTACGCGTTTAGCGTACTGACTATCAGGATATTCCGTCAAGAAATTATAACATTCGTCGGTAACATCTTCGCGTCTTTCTTCTTTCTTTTCCTCAATACTGTTGCGCAACTCCTCATATTTGGCGGCACAAATAAGCCACGAGAGTTCCTCCTGATACCTGTTGCCCGGATATTTTTTCAAAGCATTTTGGGCAGTTATGATACAAGATAAATAATTGTTACCCAAGTAAGTACCGAGATTATAATATAGTTTTGCATTCAGATACTCTTTTCTTGCGAGGCGATTATACATATCCTCCAATTCCTTCGTTGCTTCCGAAGCATATTCACCGTCGGGGAAAAGGTCAAGATAATCAGTCAGATACTTTATAGCGTCTTTGGTTGTTTCCTGACTGAGACGCGCATCGGGGGCGTCCATATAGTAGCAATGCCCTACTCCATAGCGGGCAAGTTGTATGTATCTGCCTTTAGGATAGTTTCTTATGTAGCCTTTGAAATACTCGGCTCCGCTAAGGTAGTCCTTGTTGTTTTGAAAGCAGAGAGCCATATATTTAAGCACTTCCTGCGAGCGGTCAGTACCCTTGTAATACATTGAGATATCCTCTAAAAGCGTCTGCGCACGCACATATTTGCCTTTTTCGTAATACTCAATCGCCTTTTGGTATTTATATTCAGGGTCTTTCGACTTAACTACTTTCTGATACTCGCCACAACCGGTCAGAAGCAGTAAAAGTAATATGTATTGTACAAATCTTTTCAAAACGACTTTCTTTATTTCATTTAGCGTGCAAATATACAAAAATTCTTTGAAATAAACAAATTTTTTGTAAAACTGAATTTTTTTATGTAAATTTGTGCGATTTTATTAAAACCTCAAAATTTCAATATGAATATATCTTACAAATGGCTTCAGCGTTATCTTAATATAACCGACGATGCCGAACAAGTTGCTAAAAACCTGACTTCCATTGGTTTGGAGGTTGGAACAGTAGAAAAAGTTGAATCAATAAAAGGTGGTTTGAAGGGCTTGGTTGTAGCCGAGGTGCTTACTTGTGAACCACATCCGAATAGCGACCACCTGCATATCACGACAGTTCGTCTGAGTGAGACCGACGAGCCGGTGCAGATAGTATGCGGTGCGCCAAATGTGGCTCAAGGTCAGAAAGTTATATGCGCCACATTGGGTACTGTTTTATATCAAGGCGACGAGAGTTTCACTATCAAACGCTCTAAGATACGCGGTGTAGAATCGTTTGGAATGTTGTGTGCAGAAGATGAAATAGGTATCGGCACATCGCACGACGGAATAATCGTTCTGCCACAAGAAGCCGTTGTGGGAACGCCTGCAAAAGAGTACTATCATATTGAAGATGACTATGTTATAGAAGTTGACATTACCCCCAACCGCTCTGATGCCATAAGTCACTACGGCGTTGCGCGCGACTTGTATGCCTTCTATAAATCAAGAAACTGTGAAGTAGAACTCAAACGCCCTTCGGTTGACGATTTCCGTATTGATAATGAAGAACTTAAAATCAATGTAAGGGTTGAAAACCATACGGCTTGCCCGCGTTATAGCGGTGTGTCAATCAAAGGTGTAACAATCAAAGAATCACCCGATTGGCTCAAAAATGCACTAAACACAATCGGACTCAAACCAATCAACAATGTGGTTGATGCCACCAACTATGTGCTTCACGAGTTTGGTCAGGCTCTTCACGCTTTCGATGCAGATAAGATTGCAGGTCAGCAAGTTATAGTCAAGAATGTACAACAAGACACACCTTTTGTTACGCTCGATGGTATTGAGCGAAAACTTGATAGTCAAGACCTTATGATATGCAACGAACAAGAACCGATGTGTTTGGCCGGTGTGTTTGGCGGACTCAAATCAGGCATCAGTGCCGAAACAAAAAACATCTTCCTTGAGAGTGCATACTTCAACCCTGTTTCCATTCGCAAAACGGCTCGCAGACACGGCCTGTCAACCGATGCCTCGTTCCGCTATGAGCGCGGGTGTGACCCTAATAATACTATATATGTATTAAAGCGTTGCGCATTGCTAATCAAACAGTTGGGCGGTGGAACAATAAGTATGCCGATAGTGGATATTCTTGATCCTGAGATGGCTCTGTATCAAAAAGATTTGCCCTTTGCACCATTCGAAGTGGAACTGAGTTACGACTATCTCACTCAAATCATCGGCAAAGAGATTGGCAAACCGACTGTAGAACTGATACTTAAGTCGCTTGAGATGCAGGCAAGTCCGATTCGGAACGGCGTTTGGAAAGTGCTTGTTCCACCCTATCGAACGGATGTTACACGCCCCTGCGATGTGGCTGAAGATATCTTGCGTATCTATGGATATAACAATGTTGAGATGTCCGAAAAACTACACTCCAACCTCGCATTCTCACAGTCGCCCGACCCTGTTCGCTTGCAGACACTCTTGTCCGAACAACTTACTGCTCAGGGTTTTAACGAGATTCTCAATAACTCTCTGACCCGTCAGGCATACTACGAGCAAAACGATGTTTATCTGCTTGAGAACTGCGTCAAAGTAAAAAATCCGCTTTCGTCGGACCTTGCCGTTATGCGACAGACACTACTATATGGAGGTTTGGAAAGTATTGCACGCAACTTGAACCGTCAGCAGACCAACCTGCGATTCTATGAATTTGGCAACTGCTATCATTTTGATAGTGAGAAACATACCGACGATAATCCACTTGCTGCTTATTCTGAAAAAACACATTTTGCACTTTGGATGACCGGCAACTTACAGGAGCAGACATGGCTTCGAAAAGAAGAAAAAACCACTTTCTACACCCTTTTAGCGATAGTCAAAAACCTGATGCGTCGCCTTGGAATAGATGTGCAAAACCTTAGTATGCAAGAGTTTAACAACTCGCTTTTTGCTGACGGACTTGTTCTCTCAACTCGTGGTGGCAAGAGTCTCGGTTGTGTGGCTATCGTCAGAAAGGCTTTGCTCAAAGAGTTTGACATCAATGAGGAGGTGTTGTTTGCCGACCTCGATTGGCACGCACTACTCAAACAAAACAAACAATATAAGGTAAAAATCAACGACTTACCCCGCTTCCCTGAGGTGCGCCGCGATTTGGCTTTGCTACTGCAAAAGTCGGTTAATTTCGAAGACTTGCGCCTTGCTGCACTGCAAACGGAAAAGAAACTTCTCAAAGATGTGTTCCTCTTTGATGTCTATGAAGGCAAGAACTTGCCACTCAACTTCAAATCGTATGCTATTGCTTTTGTGCTTCAAGACGAGCAGAACACGCTGAAAGACAAGCAGATTGACTCTGTTATGCAGCACCTGCAAAAAACCTTCGAAGACAAATTCAACGCCAAATTGAGATAACGAAAATCCTAAAATTTCTAAAGCATCTAAATTTTCTAAAAACCCTAAAATATCTAATCGTATGAAAGACATTAAATTTCGCCTCATCTTGATGAACTTTCTTGAGTTCGCTGTATGGGGTTCGTATCTCGTTTGTATCGGCAATTTCCTTGGCAAGATAGGACTTGGCGACTACATCTCATGGTTCTACATCGCACAAGGTGTTGTAAGTATTTTTATGCCTGCCATCATGGGTGCTATTGCCGACAAGTTTATCCAACCTCAGCGTCTGCTCGGACTTAGCCACTTGCTTGCCGGAGGCTTTATGCTTCTCGCTGCATACTATGGTCTTAAGGGAGCGGAGATGTTTGCTGCAGGAGAAGGTGCAATAAGCATCTGGGCAGTATTCGTACCTTACTGTTTTTCAGTGGCTTTCTTTATGCCGACCATCGCTATTGCCAACACTGTTGCCTTCGACATCTTGAAACGCAACGGCTACGACACAGTGAAAGATTTTCCACCCATCCGCGTGTTCGGAACGGTTGGTTTTATTGCCGCTATGTGGTTTGTTAATTTCGTTCATATCGGACTTGACGAAGCCGCACAATTCACTTATATGCAGTTGGTTATAAGCGGAGCATTGTCAATTCTTTTGTTCCTCTATTGCTTCACTTTGCCCGAGTGCCCGCTCAAAAAAAGCAGCGAGCAGGAAGAGAAAACTCTCGTACAACGCCTCGGCTTGGATGCCTTCGTTCTTTTCAAACAAAAGAAGATGGCACTATTCTTCATTTTCTCGATGTTACTCGGTGTAAGTCTGCAAATTACAAACGGTTACGCAACACCTTATATCAACAGTTTCGCCTCTGCCTCTGACAGTTGGTTCGCACAGAACCCGACAATGCTTATCTCTACCTCGCAGATCTGCGAAGCACTCTGTATTCTGCTTATCCCCTTCTGCCTGAAACGCTTTGGTATTAAGAATGTTATGCTTATGGCTATGGTAGCTTGGGTACTTCGTTTCGGTTTCTTCGGAATAGGCACAACAGAGCATGTCATGGGTATCATCTGCTTGTTCCTCAGTTGCATTGTTTATGGTGTGGCTTTCGACTTCTTCAATGTGTCAGGTGCACTTTTCGTAGAACAGGAAGCACCTGTAGCAATGCGTGGTAGCGCACAAGGCTTGTTTATGCTTATGACCAATGGTATCGGAGCGTCTGTAGGTACTTGGGTTGCCGGTAAGATTGTATCGCACTTCTGCTCGTGGCAAGGCGAATACCTGCTCTCAAAACCCGAATATGCAAACGGTTGGCAGACAACTTGGTTCATCTTTGCAGGCTACGCTCTTGTAGTTGCTGTGCTGTTTGCTATATTCTTCAAATACAAACATAACCCGAATGCCACAAAGGCATAATCGGTCTTTTTTCATAATGAGGGGACAGACGGTGCGAGTGCATCGTCTGTTTTTTTTAGTAAAAATGAAGGAATTTTTGTTTTTTCTTGAAAAAAAATGTAAATTTGTAGGGTAATATGTAATTTTTCATAAGAGAATTAAAAAAAGGACATTATGTATTCATTAAATGATAAAATGGCGGATTTGATGGCAGAACAACCCAATGTGCTACCTGTCATCTCGCGTTTCCACCTGCCTATCGGTGTGGAAGATAAGACAATAGGAGAAATATGCAACGCCTATAATGTTGATACAGAGACTTTTCTGGCTGTCATCAACTTCAAAATAGGCACACCAAACAATGTGGATTTGAGCCATATCTCTCTACACTCATTGCTTGATTATCTGCGTAATAGCCACTCGCAATTTTTTGATGTACAGATGCCCAGACTCCGTAGGCTCGTACTTGAAGGAATCAACCAGCCTAATGTCGAACCAAAAATTCCACTGCTTATCATTCAACTCTACGACGAATATGTGGCAGAACTTGAAAAACACATGACAGAGGAAAACGAACAAGTTTTTCCATACATAAAAGACCTCTTAAACGACATTAAACCAAGCAATTACAGCATTGAACAGTTTGCGCGGCAACACCGTGTGGTAGATGAAAAAGACATTACCGACAAACTAACGGAAATAAAAAATCTCATCATCCGATTCTTCCCCACAACGACAGATAACGACCTACTACTCTTAGCATTACGCGAGATTTACCACACCGAACAAGACCTTTTCTCACACTGTAGCATTGAGGACAAGATTCTAACCCCGACAGTGAAAAAACTTGAAAGAAAACTGCAAACTGAAAGAGGAAAAACAATCGTAAAACAAGCACAGGAAGAACTGTCTGACCGCGAGAAAGATGTGCTTCTTGCGCTCGTTAACGGATTGAGCAACAAAGAGATAGCCGACCGCTTGTGTATATCCGTACATACCGTCATCTCGCACCGCAAACATATATCGCAAAAACTGAATATACACTCAACCGCCGGTCTGACAATTTATGCCATTGTGAATAAACTCATCAATATAGACGAACTGAAAAGTATTTAGATGAACCGGAAAACATTTCGACGAACCGACAATTTAACACTATAACGCATTAAAAACAAGCAAATTAAGAGCGATGCCACTACTTCGTAAAGTTGAGAAATACATATCAAAACACAACCTCTTGCAACACACTGACCAACCCGTAGTAGTTGCACTAAGTGGCGGTATGGACTCGGTTTGCCTTTTGCATATCCTGCATCGACTTGAATACCAACTTATTGCCGCACACTGCAATTTCCACCTTCGGGGCGAAGAATCAGAACGAGATATGCACTTTGTGGAAAACCTGTGTAAGACATTAGGCATACCGCTATATATCAAGCAATTTGACACACTCACATACGCTGAAACGAGAAAACTGTCGGTTGAGATGGCAGCGCGTGAATTGAGATACTCTTGGTTCGAGCAACTGCTACAAGAGCAAAATGCCCAAGCCATTGTCGTGGCTCATCACGAGACCGATCAGGCTGAGACACTGCTACTTAACCTTTGTCGCGGAACAGGCCTAAAGGGACTATGCGGCATGCACCCGAAAAACGGACATATAATCAGACCACTGCTTGAGATTGCAAAGAAAGATATTGAGGCATACATCACTCTGAACCACATAAGTTTCGTTACTGACTCCACCAATACGGACACCGCCATCAAACGCAACGAGATACGCTATCACCTTCAAGGAAAAGACGCAACTGTTAAACATATTGCACATACTGCTACATATTTGAGAGAATATCAGGACTTTATCGACAATATCATCAACTATTTTAAGCCCCAACTGCTTCATGACAATCGCCTTGATACAACCAAACTTATGCAACTACCAAACCCGCAAATCATTCTTTACGAACTTTTGAAAGACTACGGGTTTCGCCAAACTGAAAAGGTTTTCAGTGCCATCATAAACGGAAAAATCGGCAGACAATTCGTTTCACAGGACAATAAATTCACGCTTTGTACCAATCGTGGTTTTTTAATAATATCTGAAAAAAATGTATGCGAAGAGTCTGTTTTGAAAATAGATATGACCATTCGCAATAAAAACAGTAAAGAAATATATCCAAAAGCAGATGCACTTGAAGCACTCTTTGATGCCAAAATAAACAGTCAAAAACTTACTCTCCGACACCCTGAGGACGGCGACTCGTTCTGCCCTATCGGGATGAAAGGCAAAAGAAAACTTGTGGCAGACCTGCTCGCCGAACAAAAAGTGCCACTGACGGAAAAGAAAAAAGTATGGCTACTACAAAGTGGCAATGAGATTGCGTGGGTCGTAGGATACAGAATAAGCGAACATTTCAAAGTAACTGACAAATGCCAACAAATAGCACATATACAAATAATTACGGACTAATAGGTTACCCTTTGGAGCACTCGTTTTCAGCCGCATATTTCCAAGAGAAATTTCTGCGAGAGAACATCAATGCCACCTACCGGTCATACGAGATTGAAGACCTCAACACCCTACCCAAACTTATTGAAAAAGAAAACATTAAGGGACTGAGTGTTACTCTGCCATACAAAGAGCAGATTTTTCGATTTCTCAATTTTATAGATCCTGTAGCCAAACAGATAGGTGCAGTAAATACAATAAAAATAACAGACGACAAAAAAATCATAGGCTATAATACTGATTACATAGGCTTTATGCAATCGATAATGCCTCTTATTGACCTTAACTCGCCTCATCAAGCACTTGTTTTTGGTTCGGGAGGAGCAAGCAAAGCCGTGCAATACGCTCTTCGGAAAATGCAAATACGATATAAAATCGTCAGGCGTAAACATATTGATATTGAGGCAGATAAGCTACAGTATTGCGCCGACACACTGACTTACAACGAACTTACCGAACAGATAATTAAAGAACATAACATTTTGATAAATGCCACACCTGTAGGTATGTATCCAAACATAAACGACTGCCTGACAATACCTTACAACGGAATAACCAACCGACATATCCTATTCGACCTTATTTATAACCCCTCGGAAACCTGCTTTTTAAGACAAGGGCGCGAACGGGATGCCAAAACGCAAAACGGACTTCAAATGCTCCAAATGCAAGCCGAACAAGCATGGCTTATTTTTACAGATAATTCGCATAATTTCAACAACTTAATAAAACTCTGACAAGTATGAAAAACTGCATTGTATCGCTCATTTGCCTTCTTTCAACGCTCACCTTGAACGCTGAAGGACTGAAATACTTTCTGCCCAAAACAAATCTTGTATTAAAAGTTGAATATGAGCAAGTTGAGACTCGGCGCGGACAGTATTCGCAATATGCCGAGAAATACTTAGGCACAAAAGACATCCTGACGCGCGACGAGACTAACTACCGACTGCTTTCGCTTTCTGTTTCTGCACAAACAGTTGCCGACACAAGCAAAGCATACTCGCTGACTGACAAAAACTTACAACCTCTTTTCAAAAACATTGCCCTCACTGCAGACGGCAGATTGACAGGCATCAACACCACCCCATCCAACGAGACACAAACAGACAACCTGCAAATAATCTTTTCCAACCTTCAACCTGCCACCAAGCCCGATATCTTGTTTGAGCCACAATTGGAAAGCCAGATGCTCGCCACTTCAGTTGCACGAATGGCAGAACAAACAGCCAAACAAATATATCACTTGCGTGAGGCTCGACAAGCACTGCTTACCGGCGAGAGCGAACACCAACCGCAAGACGGACAAGCAATGCAACTGACACTCAAACAGTTAGATGAGCAAGAAGCCATCCTAACACAAATGTTTATAGGCACAACCATAGTGAAAAAACATACCAAAACGATATTATGCGAATTGCAACATACTGAAAAACAAGTGATTGCTCGTTTCTCGCAGTTTCAAGGACTCGTTCCGAACGACGATTTGAGTGGCGAGCCTATCTACTTAATCATTGATAATCTGCAACTTGCAAACGATAACCAACCTAAAAAAGCAGAGAAATACTTGAAATTGTATGAGCCAAAAACTCAACATTTCTACCTACTACACAAGCAGCAACGCTGGGTGGAAGGCAATATCTCTGTGGCACAATGGCAAAACGCACTTTATCTGCCTAAGAAAATGTTTGTCAATGGCAAAACCGAACTTTTGCTAAACGACAAAACAGCCACTGTCAAAGAACTGAAAAACAAATAATTACTACAACTAATACAAATTTTCTCCATTGAAAACAAAATTCAACACTGAATACAAATTTTCTATATTGAATACAATTAACATTTCATACAAACAATGAAACGGTCGATTTTCTTCATACTTATTTTCTTGTGCCTCATGGCCCAAGCACAAGAACTGACTTGTAATGTTCAAATCAACAGCGACAAGATTGAAGGCAGTAACAAACAGCAGTTCAACACCTTGCAGCAGTCGATAACCGACTTTATGAACAATACCAAATTCACCAATTTGTCGTATGCTGCAAACGAGCGTATTGATTGCACTTTGATGCTGATTGTCAATAGCATAGAAGATGGCATTTTCCGTTGCGATATGCAACTTCAGGTGCGTCGCCCCGTCTTTGGGACATCTTATTCGACACCTTTATTGAACTATCGCGACACACACTTCAGTTTCGCCTACCAAGAATACGACCGAATAGAACTCACCGATGCCTCTTTCACATCGAATTTGGCGGCACTGCTCACTTATTACGCCTATCTTATTTTAGGACTTGATGCCGATAGTTTCAGTCCTCTTGGGGGCAACCCGTTCTATCAGCAATCGGAGAATGTGATGAACCTTGCACAAACGGCAAGTATCGACGATGCTGAGTTAAAAGGCTGGAAATCATTTGATAGCAACAAAAACCGTTATGCCCTCCTGAGCAACCTTCAAGATGATGCTTTCCGCAAGTTCCGCCAGTTCTTCTACACCTACCACCGCTTGGGACTTGACGCAATGAGCCAGAATGTAGCCAATGGGCGCGCTCGTATCGCACAAGATATCAATATCTTACAAGAAGCCAACAAAGCCCGTCCGGGAACATATATAGTACCCGTGTTTATGGATGCGAAGTCCGATGAGTTGGTGCAGATATTCAAACAAGGCACCTCAGAGGAAAAGAAAAAAGTGTATGATGTACTAATAGCCATCGACCCCACTCGCTCAAATGCCTACGATGTACTTCAGTAACCCTCACCCTAAAGAAAGTCAGAAATTAAAAAATGCAACTAACTAACCAACAATCAATAAAATAACTAATCAAATTAAAACATTACAATTATGAAAAACGAACTTACCCGCGAATTTCTTCGCAACCTGCTTGACGAATGTGGTTTTGTAACCAGAATTGACAAAGAAGGCGACATCTGTGCCCTACTCGACGCAGACGACGATTTTCCACACGATGTAGTGCTGTATTTCCTTATCCGCGAAGGCTGGATGGGCATGCACGCTTTTGTACCGGACTGGAACCTCAATCTGACACCCGAACAACAGTTCCATATAGAGAACCGTTTCAACTCGGAGCGCAAACTACCTAAATTGTATTTCCGCGACGACACACTTATCCTTGAACACTGGATTGTTATCGAGAGCAACTTCTCAAAAACATTTATTATCAATAGTATCAAGTACTTAACCGGAATATTCTGGAAAAGTTTCTACCTTTTGAAAGATATCGATAAATAAATTCTGCGGTTTCTGCGAAAAATAAATGAGATTCTGACCTTCGTCAGAATGAGGATTTACAGTTATATTCTGACCTTCGTCAGAATGAGGGAATGAGGAATGAGATTCTGACCTTCGTCAGAATGAGGGTTCACATTTATATTCTGACCTTCGTCAGAATGAGGATTTACAGTTCTGCGATATCGCCTTTTTGTGGGATTTGAAAATTGCGGAAGCCTATTTCGTAAAGATGGTCTTTCATTGCTTCTTGAGCGTGTGGTTCGCCATGCACAATGAAGACTTTCTTTACTTCTTCTTTGCGCTGACAATCAAGGAATTGCTGTATCTCTGAATAGTCGCCGTGCCCTGAGAATGCCTCAATCTTACGAATTTTGGCTCTTACTTTGTGGTCAAGTCCGAAGATGGAAATATACTTCAGTCCGGGTTCCTGCAAGCGTGCGCCGAGTGATGTAGGCGTACAGTAACCCACTATCAATATGGTAGTTGAGGGGTCTTCAATATGGTTGGCAACATGATGTTTGACGCGCCCTGCCTCACACATACCTGATGCTGAGATGATGATACACGGCTTGCCTGAATAGTTGAGTTGTTTCGACTCGCGGATATCGGTGATGTAGTGTAGCGAGTTAAAGCCGAACGGGTCGTGGTCGAAGGTCATGGTGGCTTGCACATCCTCGTTCATCTCGTCGGTATAGAGGCGGAAAATGTCGGTGGCATTGACGGCAAGCGGACTGTCAACATAGACATCCACATGTGGCAGACGCTGTTCGTTGTGAAGTTTATTCAACACATATACAATATCTTGCGTTCTGCCCACAGAGAAACTTGGTATAATGAGTTTGCCTTGATTCTTAACACATGTATCCTCTACAACCCTGAGCAGTTCCTCTTCCGAGACCATATCTTCGTCGTGCAGTTGATCACCATAGGTACTTTCGGTTATGAGATAGTCGCATTGCGGGAACGGCTGTGGCGGACAGAGCAAATGGCTTTTCTGCCTGCCTATATCGCCCGTGAAAGCAATGCGCTTGACCTCACCATCTTCTTTTATTTCAAGGTTCACGACGGCAGAGCCGAGCATGTGCCCGGAGTTGGTAAAACGCACTGATATATCGTCGTTTATACGGAAGCGGCGGTCGTAGTCAACCGTGATAAACAGTTTCATACAGCGTTTGGCGGTCTGTGCATCGTAAATAGGGCTTATCACAGGTTTATGCAATTTGCGCATCTTCTTGTTGTACCACTTCACATCAAGTTCTTGAATAAAAGCGGTGTCTTGCAGGACAATGGAACAAAGGTCGCGTGTAGCAGGTGTGCAGATGACCGAGCCGCGAAAACCCATTTTATATACATAAGGTATAAGTCCCGAATGGTCGATATGTGCATGCGAGAGTATAATGAAATCAAGGTTTTTCGGCTCAAAACCGAGTTGGCGGTTGTCGCTGTCGGTTTCCATTCCTTTGCCCTGAAACATACCGCAATCAAGCAATATGCGCTTGCCTTTCTTGGTGGTAATCAAATGCTTACTGCCGGTAACCTCGCCCGCAGCACCTAAAAATTGTATTGTCATGGTATATGTGTTTTTAAGGTTTTACCCTTCGCCATTTATGGCGAAGGATTTTTACAAAACGATATTCACTATCTTTCCCGGAACAACGATGATGCGTTTAGGAGTTGCACCTTGAGTGTATTTCAGTGTCTGCTCGTTCTGAAGTACAGCCTTTTCAACGTCCTCTTTTGACATCGTTTTCGGCAGTGGCAATGTGAAACGCATCTTGCCGTTGAACTGCACGGGATAATTGACGCTGTCCTCTTCCAAATACTTCTCCTCATGTTTGGGCCAAGCGGCATCAATAATAGAATCCTTGTGTCCTAACTGTTGCCACAACTCTTCAGCGATATGCGGTGCAAACGGCGAGAGCAGAACAAGCATTGGTTCAAGCACTTGACGCTTGTGGCACTTGAGTTGCGCAAGTTCGTTGACGGCAATCATGAAAGCCGGAACACTGGTGTTGAACGAGAAATGTTCAATGTCGTATGTAACTTTCTTTATCGTCTTATGCAGCGTGCGGAGTTCGTCTTTGGTAGCCTCTTCATCTGTTATGCCGTCAAAAAGCGACCAAAAACGCTTCAAGAAACGATGCACGCCGTCAATGCCGTTCGTGTCCCAAGGTTTGGACATCTCAAGCGGACCAAGAAACATCTCATAAAGGCGCAGAGTATCAGCACCATAGTTCTTTATCACATCGTCCGGATTAACCACATTGAACATTGATTTGGACATCTTCTCAACTGCCCAACCGCATTTATAAACGCCATCTTCCAAAACAAACTCAGCGTCCTTATATTCAGGCATCCAAGCGCAGAACTTCTGTATATCAAGCACATCGTTCGAAACGATATTGACATCCGCATGAATGGGTTGCGTCTGGAACTTATCTTTCAGTCCTTGAGACACATACAAGCGTCCTTCCTGCATCGCCTTTTCTTGTGCGGTGGTAAGATTTACTTCGTCTGCAACAATAGCCGTTGCTCTATACACAAAGTTACTCCGTCCTTGAATCATACCTTGGTTGATAAGTTGGCGGAAAGGCTCGTCTTTCACCACTAAACCCAAGTCAAACAAGAACTTATTCCAGAAACGCGAATAGATAAGGTGCCCTGTAGCGTGTTCCGACCCACCGAGATACAGATCCACTTGTTGCCAATACTCGTTGGCTTGACGGCTTACGAGTTCTTTGTCGTTATGCGGATCCATATATCTAAGGTAATAAGCCGACGAACCGGCAAAACCCGGCATAGTGCAGAGTTCAATAGGATAGATACCTTCCCGGTCCCCTTCCAAGGAAGAATTGATTGAACTCCCCTGCCCTTTGGGAAGTGGTTGAGGATTAGGTACCACTTTCTCTTGCTTCTCGTCCCAAGCCCAGCAGGTGGCATTGCCAAGTGGCGGACGCCCGTCCTCAGTAGGCTTAAAGTCCTTTACCTCAGGCAGTTCGAGTGGCAGACAATGGTCGGGAATAAGATACGGCATTCCGTCTTTATAATATACAGGGAACGGTTCGCCCCAGTAGCGTTGGCGAGAGAAGATTGCATCGCGCAAACGATAGTTAACTTTCACTTTACCAATACCTTCCGCCTCGATATACTCCTTCATTTTCTTAATGGCATCTTTCACTTGCAAGCCGTTCAGGAAACCGGAGTTCATCATCGTACCTTCCTTTGCGTCAAACGATTGCTCACTTACATCAGCCCCCTCAATGAGCGGTATGATAGGCAAATTGAAATGTTTCGCAAAAGCATAGTCGCGACTATCGTGTGCAGGCACTGCCATTATTGCACCCGTACCATAGCCAGAAAGGACATAGTCGGATATGTAAATAGGTATCTCTTTGTGAGTTACGGGGTTGATAGCATACGAACCGGTGAACACGCCCGTTACCTTACGGTCGCTTATACGCTCGCGTTCGGTGCGGTGTTTTACCCAATCGAGATACTCATCTACCTCTTTTCGGTGGTCTTCAGTTGTAACAAGGCTAACATACTCACTTTCAGGCGCAAGCACCATAAAGGTTACACCGAAGATTGTATCTGCACGGGTTGTAAAGATTTTTAACCTAACCCCCTGCGATGTTTGGAACATCATCTCCGCACCTTCCGAGCGACCAATCCAGTTGCGCTGTGTTTCTTTCAGAGAATCAGTCCATTGGAGAGTGTCAAGCCCGTCAAGCAGGCGTTGTGCATAAGCCGACACACGGAGCGACCACTGGCGCATTACCCTTTGTTCAACAGGATAACCTCCACGAACCGACAGACCCTCGCTGACCTCATCGTTAGCAAGCACTGTTCCGAGTTTGGGACACCAATTAACCTTTGTATCAGCAAGATAGGCAATACGATAGTTCATCAGCGTAGCCTGTTTTTGTTTTTCAGGCATCTGCTTCCACTCGTCAGCAGAAAAAGAGAGCGGTTCAGTCTGTGCAACATCCAGTCCCTCAGTTCCTTGCGTCTCAAAATGTTTCACGAGATCCGAAATGGGCAGAGCCTTCTGTTGCCGATTGTCGAAATAATGCTCAAACATGCGCGCAAAAGCCCATTGCGTCCAATGATAGTATTTAGGGTCGCAGGTGCGTACCTGACGGTCCCAATCGTAGCAGAAGCCAATTTTGCGCAACTGCTCAATGTATCTTGCAATGTTTTTTTCTGTCGTTATCTCGGGGTGCTGACCGGTCTGAATAGCATACTGCTCTGCCGGCAGTCCGTAAGCATCGAAGCCCATCGGGTGCAACACATTGAACCCGCAGAGGCGTTTGTAGCGGGCATAGATGTCCGATGCGATATATCCTAACGGGTGCCCCACATGCAGTCCCGCACCCGAAGGATAAGGAAACATATCAAGCACATAGTATTTAGGCTTGTCGCTTTGGTTTGAAACTTTGTAAATGCCTTTTTCGTCCCATTGCTTCTGGATACGAGGCTCAATCTCTAAAAAATTATAATCCATATTTATACAATTTACAATTCACAATTCACAATTTACTAAAAAACTATAGGATATTAAAACAAATTCATACAAATTTACAAAAAATTATTGAAATATCATATTTTTTTTGTAAATTTGCGTAAAAATGCAGTTGTAGGCATGAAAATAGTATTTACCACCCGTCTGCCTAAGGAGGCTTTCGTAGAACTCCAAAAACACGAACTCATAATGCCCGAGCTTGGGCAATTCCAAGAGGCAGAACTTAAACCGCACCTTCAGGATGCGGATATTCTTGTGCCTACTTTCAACTATACTATATCCTCTGACATTCTTGCTAATGCACACAACCTCAAGTACATAGCCGGTTACGGGGCAGGCTATAACAATATACCTGTCGGCTATTGTCAAAAGCATAATATACTTGTAACGAACACGCCGACGGGTGCCACAGAGCCGACTGCCGAACATACCGTAACACTGCTTTGCGCTATTGCTCACCGTATAGCCGAACTTGACCGTAAGTTGCGACAAACGAGCGACATACGCTTTGGTGTTATGGAAAATCTCGGACGCGGACTTTACGGCAAGACACTCGGAATCGTCGGTATGGGAAGTATTGGTAAGGCTGTTGCAAGGCGGTGTAAGGCATTGGGAATGAGCATTATATACCATAATCGTCATCGCCTGCCTCTTGAAGTGGAACAGGCATTTGAGGCAAGGTATTGCCCAACGCTTGACGAACTGCTTGAAAGGTGCGATGTTGTAACATTACACCTACCCTATTCTGCTGATGTTCAACATCTTATCGGTAAAAGACAGATTGATAAAATGAAGACCGGTGCAATACTCATCAACACCGCTCGCGGTGGTATAGTTGACGAGACTGCTCTTATTGAGGCATTGAAAACGGGAAAATTGTTTGGTGCGGCACTTGATGTTTATGAAAACGAACCTGACATCAACCCTGAACTGAAAAAACTTGACAATGTGCTTCTCTCGCCTCATATCGGCACCGGTAGCCTTGAAGGCAGAATCGTTATGGGACAGGAAGTTACACGCAACATCCTCGCCTTTGAAAAAGGAAAATACGAAGAAATGGATTTGATAAATAACATCTAATCTAGAAAATCTAGAAAATCTAGAGAATCTATAGAGAATCTAGAGAATCTAGAAAATCTAGAAAATCTAAAATATCTAAAATATCTAAAATAATATGATTAAAATTACTTTCCCCGATAATTCTGTTCGGGAGTTTGAAAAGGGCGTAACCGCCTTACAGATAGCAGAAAACATTAGTCAAAGACTTGCACAAGAAGTGCTTGCAGCAACTATTAAAACATCCCCTAACCCATCGCAAGAAGGGGAAACAAAAACCTCTAACGACAAACCACTGACAGGGGAACAAGATTGGCAACAAGTAGATCTCACCCAGCCTATCAACGAAGACTGCCATATCCGTCTGCATAAATGGGACGATGCTGAAGCCAAACATGCCTTCTGGCACACCTCCTCGCACCTTATGGCAGAGGCTCTGCAAGAACTCTACCCGGGTATTCAGTTCGGTATAGGTCCGGCAATCGAAAACGGGTTCTACTACGATGTGCTTCCCGCTGATGGTCAGACTATTAAAGAATCCGACCTGCCCGTTATAGAGAAGAAGATGCAAGAGATTCAGCAACGCAAAGAGACGCTCATCCGCCGTGAGATAAGCAAAGCAGATGCGCTTCGCGACTTCGCTGCCAAAGGACAGACCTACAAATGCGAACTCATCTCCGAACTTCAGGACGGACACATAACTACTTATACACAAGGTGCTTTCACCGACCTCTGCAAAGGTCCGCACATCCCTTCCACTGCACCTATAAAAGCCATTAAGGTACTCAGTTGTGCTGCCGCCTACTGGCGTGGCGATGCAAGCCGACCGATGATGACCCGTATCTATGGTATCTCGTTCCCGAAAAAATCAATGCTCGACGAGTACCTCGCCCTCTTGGAAGAAGCCAAGAAACGCGACCACCGCCGCATCGGTAAAGAATTGGAACTCTTTATGTTCTCCGACATGGTGGGCAAAGGTCTGCCTATTTGGCTACCTAAAGGAACAGCCCTTCGTCTGCGTCTTGAGGACTTTCTCAAAAAAATACAGAAACGCTATGGTTATCAGCAGGTTATCACACCGCATATCGGTAGCAAAAACCTGTATGTTACTTCAGGCCACTGGGACCACTATGGCAAAGACTCGTTCCAGCCTATAACCACACCCGAAGAAGGAGAGGTATATCTCTTGAAACCAATGAATTGCCCCCACCACTGCGCTATCTTTAAGAACTCACCCCGTTCGTACAAAGACCTGCCTTTCCGCTGTGCAGAGTTCGGTACTGTCTATCGCTATGAGCAGTCGGGCGAACTTCACGGACTGACCCGCGTCCGCTCTTTCACACAAGACGATGCACACATCTTCTGCCGTCCCGACCAAGTGAAACAAGAGTTTATCCGTGTGATGGAAATCATACAGATAATCTTCAAAGCCCTTGATTTTGAGAATTTTGAGGCACAGATATCACTTCGCGACCCGAACAACCGCGAGAAATATGTAGGCTCTGACGAGGTTTGGGAGAAAGCCGAACGCGCCATCATTGAGGCCTGTGAAGAAAAAGGTCTGCCCGCCAAAGTAGAATACGGCGAGGCTGCATTCTACGGCCCGAAACTCGACTTTATGGTGAAAGACGCTATCGGTCGCCGTTGGCAACTCGGTACTATCCAAGTGGATTACAACCTGCCTGAGCGCTTTGAACTTGAGTATGTCGGCGAGGACAACCAGAAGCACCGCCCCGTTATGATTCACCGTGCACCGTTCGGCTCAATGGAGCGTTTCGTAGCAGTGCTCATTGAGCATACCGCCGGTAAGTTCCCACTCTGGCTCACACCCGACCAAGTGGCTGTTTTGCCCGTTTCGGAGAAGTACAACGACTATGCACAACGGGTTCGTGAGCAACTTGAGGCACAAGACATCCGTTGCATCGTTGACGACCGTAACGAGAAGATTGGCAGAAAGATACGCGACAACGAACTCAAGCGTATTCCGTTTATGCTCATCGTTGGTGAGAAAGAGGAGGCCGAAGGTACTGTCAGCGTACGCCAACAAGGTGCCACCGACAAAGGCGCAATGAAAATCAACGAGTTTGCAGAGTTTATAACAAAAGCAGTAAGTGAGCAAATGAATGCTTACTAAATGGAAAACAAACAATAAAATATCTTCCAATATGAAAATTTGAATTAGCCAAAGAAACAATGTTCAGTACAGGACAATTAACAGAACAAATGATTGAAGAAGCATCTAAACAGCATTTTAGAACACCATATTAAAAGTATGAATAAACCTATTAACTAACTTTTTATTAACCTCTAAAACTTTTTAATTATGACATTTGAAGAACTCAAGAACAACTACGTTAGTGTTGTAAAAGACAAATTTTTCTGCTTCGAAGGCAGAGCCGACCGCAAGGAATTCTGGTACTTCGTACTTGCTAACTTCTGTATCTCCATCATGATCGGAATTATCGATGGTCTTATATTCGGAACCGGACATGCATACCTCGGTAGCCTTTATTCACTTGCCGTTTTACTACCTAACTTAGGCGTGTCTGTTCGCCGTCTGCACGACATCGGTAAATCAGGCTGGTGGCTACTTCTTAGCCTTTTACCCCCTATCGGAACAATTATCCTTATCGTATGGGCTTGCAAACCCTCAGTGGACGAAGGAAATCAGTATGATATTACTGCTGATTAAATCCACAAAAGAACAGTTCCTTTCCATAGTTTTTTTCTATGGAAAGGAACATAATAACAAACAAATATGTTGGAAAAACGGACAAAATAAACTTGTAAAATATATATTATGCAAATAAAACAAATAATGATTATGGCAACAGTAGCCGTAGTAACAGCAGTAGGACAGACTGCTTGCAACAAAAGCGATAATGACGCTAACAATAAAAACAACCCTTTTTTTAACTACCAAAACTGGACTACACCGCACGGTACTTATCCCTTTGATAAAATCAAAACGGAACACTACCGCCCTGCCTTCGATGAGGCACTCAAACAAGCAAAAATAGACATTGACAATATCGTATATAACACCGAAGTACCTGATTTTCAGAACACCATTGAGGAATATGAAAAAGCGGGGCACATGTTGAGCGTCGTAGCATCGTGCTTATTCAATCTCACAAGTGCCGACACCAACGACGATCTTCAGGCACTTGAACTCGAGATTTCGCCACTTTTGTCGGAGTATCAGACAAGCGTCCTTTTGAATGAGAAACTCTTTGAGCGTATAAAAACAGTCTATGACAGACGCGAAGAACTCGACTTAGACAAAGAGCAACGCAAACTCTTGGACGACATATACGACAGTTTTGCAAACAATGGTGCAGAACTCAAAGGTGAAGCCAAAGAGCAGTTTAAAAGACTCAATCAAGAACTTGACAGTCTGACACTTATCTTCGGACAGAACACACTCAAAGCCACCAACGCTTGGACCAAACTGATAACCGATGCGGCAGAACTCGAAGGGCTTAATCAAGACCAATTGCAAATGCTCAATGAGGCAGCCAAAAAGAAAGGACAAGAAGGCTATCTGCTTGATTTGAAGCCTACTTGCTACTTCGTTATGATGAAATCGTGTGCCAACAGAAGTCTTCGCGAAGAGATATACAAAGCCTACAATACGCGTGCGCTCGGTGGTGAGTTCGATAATACCCATATCATCATAGAGATTGCCAACCGTCGCCTCGAACTCGCCCGTCTGTTTGGTAAGACTTGCTATGCCGATAAGACCCTACGCAAGAAAATGGCTGAAAATAAGGAGAATGTGTATAACCTCTTGAACCAACTGCGCGATGCATATATGCCGGTGGCTAAACAAGAAGTGGCAGAACTTGAGCAATATGCACAAGCAAACGGACTTCAAGGAACACTCGAGCCTTGGGACTTCTCGTTCTATTCAGAGAAACTGCGCGAAGAGAGATATTCCATCTCCGACGACATACTTCGCCCATATTTCGAACTTGAGAATGTCAAGCAAGGTGTGTTCGGACTTGCCAACCGCCTTTATGGCATCACTTTCAAGGAAAACAAAGACATACCCGTATATAACCCTGAAGTATGCGCCTACGAAGTGTTTGACCGCGACGGCAATTTCCTTGCAGTCTATTACGCTGATTTTCACCCTCGTGAGGGCAAACGCGGTGGTGTTTGGATGAACGATTTCCAACCGCAGTGGCACAAC
>JAFVAX010000016.1 GCA_017480285.1 Paludibacteraceae bacterium
AACTCTGTACCATTGATAAAGTGGCTGTTATTTCCGTGTCCTTCGGCTTTCCCGTCCGTTGCGTTTTGTATTTCCTGCCATGTGATTTTTTCAATCTCTTGCAGTTTGGAAATGATGTGTTCGACAAAAAAATTTTATATCTTTGCAGTCGCGAATTAAAATACAACCATAAAAAACAAACAAATATGAGTGCAGCACAGGCAATAGCAAGTGAACAGTTTCTGCTGAATATGGGACCGATGGTGGAAGATGAGAAGAAAGTGGCAGCAGTGATGCGGTTTATTGTGTCGTTGAGAGATTCCCAATCGTTCATAGATCCTGATTTCAAACAAAAACCGATGTATTCGTCAGAAGAGTATTGGAATAAGTTTGCTAAAGGTCTTGGACGTTATTATGGGTTGAATGATATTAGGGAGGCTCAATGAAAAAGTACCAAATACAATATACCACTCAATCGGCTGAGGATATGGAGACGGTGTTTGAGTTTATAGCTCGAGAATGTTTTGCTCCTCTTACAGCCAGACGGTATATGGAGGGAATAAAGAAGGAGGTAGATCGATTGGAAGCCTCTGCAGGAGCAATTGCAATAGATGAAGAATTGTCGAGAGAGTATGGATTTGAAGTATGTCGGACACATTATAAGAAGGTAGCGATAATCTTTTCCATAGAGGAAAAAACAGCGTATATTCACCACATCGTCCCACAAAAGATGGTAATTTATCCAATAAGAATGGAATAATCAACAAATCAATAATCAACATAAATTAACTAATCTTTTTGTTTAACTTAAAATTTCATGCTTATGCAAAACAAATTTTCCAAATAAACCTTACCTGATGAGAAAAGAAGCAGAAAGTGGAAAATTTGGCGGAAATTGTATACAAATAGGCAAAAGGTCGAAAAACAACCCCGAAAACTCACAACCACATGCGTCTGGCGGATGAGTGCGGATTGTACGAACAAATGAATGAAGAACAAAAAGCATTTTTAGAAATAATCACAAACTACAATATTGAAGCGCGTTATCCGGAGGACAAGGCTGCACTATCGCGAACATTAAGTCCGAAAGTGTGTCGAAACCTAATAGATGATACAAAATTAATACAACAATGGATAAAAGACAAACTCTCGAATATAATGAAGCACTAAGTCTTGTGCGTCGTTACAAGCAAGTAATTGCTTCCCGATTCCCAACGGAGCCGAGGGTGATGCTGTATGGATCTTATTGTAAGGGCAATGCGAATCCTGATAGCGATATAGATGTGGCTGTTATTGTGCCGACGTATGGTGATAAGAAAATGGAACTCTCACAAGGGTTATGGAGAGATACTCGAAGCGTGAGTTTTTTGATAGAACCAGTCTTAATGGCAGAAGATACTCCGTCACCGTTATATGACGATGTGATGAGAACGGGGATTGCAGTTTAAAGATAAATCACAACATAATTTAACCAATCTTTTTGTTTAACTAAATTAAAATTTAATGCTTATGTTGGATAATGAATTTTATTACTACAGAGCAAACCAAGATAAACTACTCAAAGACTATAACGGTCGCTATATTGTAATAATTGGTGATAAAGTGTTGGGTGACTATGATAGTTATCTGGAGGCGTATGTGAAGACCAAGAAAGAGCATGAACCGGGCACGTTTCTTATCCAAGAATGCACTCCGGGGAATAAGGCATATACTGTAACTTGTCATAATAGGATCTGGGCATGAATAAGGCAGCGCATACATCAATATATGAGCGGAATGCTTGTGTGCTAACGACTGAGTGTGGCATGTCCCTGCCGTTTGATAGTAATCTTGAACCGGCATCTGAAAAACCGAATATGTACAAGTTCTCGGCGATTTGGGATACAGGATCAGAGTGTACAACCATTTCTCGCAGAGCAGCATTAGATTTGGGTTTAGCACCAATAGGCGAAGTAGAGGCTCATCACTCGGGTGGACATTCTATTGTGAATCTTTATTTGGTAAACTTATTGCTGCCCAATGGAATAGAGTATCAAGGCCTTCGTGTTATGGATGGTAATTTTGATGATACAGATATTTTGTTAGGAATGGATGTAATTATGCATTGCGACTTCGCAATAACTCATCCAAGTGATCAAACGAAGTTGTCTATTCAGATTCCTACACAGGAAGATATTGATTTCGAAAAATAATATTTTAGTAAATATTTAATATCTAATCTTTTTGTTTAACTTTTAAATCTTTAATGCTTATGAAAAATTTAACATTCAAAGCAGCGATGTTGAACGACAGTCGAACGACGGTCAACCGACAGTCAACCGACGGTCAAAGCCAACGTCACTACAAGCAAACCCCTCTAACGAAACGATGGAAGGTCTTAATGACGCTCGTCTTCCTCTTTACCTTTGCCATCGGCAATGTATGGGGAGCGGATATTACGATTGCTCAACCCGCCAATCCGCAAAGTTCTTCCAATAACATATCTTATGGGTTGGTAACTGTTTCGCATAATAATAATGCAGTATATTCCAATGGTGCAATTAAGGCTGCTAATCATGAAGATGAGTTTACAATTACTTTTGCTACCACGAAGAGCGATATGTATATTAAGAGCGTAGAATTTGCTGCTGTTTCTGATGGCTCTCTAACTTCTGATGATGGTACATTCTCTGAAAAAGTGTTTAATACGACGGGGAACAAAACTAGTGTGGCTATTAAAATGAAATCTAATCAAGGGAAAAAAGGATCAGCCAAACTAAAAAATGTCGTTGTTAATCCAGGAAGCAATGATGTGGAAGTTATTACTTTTGATAGTTATGTATCTTCAAATAAAAGTTTTACGTTTACATCTAGTGCGGCAACATCTGCTATAACTTCTATTACTTCGAATAATAGTAATTCGGTGTCGTCAAATATTTTGAGTTGGTCGAACCAACGAACATTAGTATTTGCATCTTCGCGTAAGATAAAGTTTATCGCATTTTTGTTAAATGATGCGAAGATGTATACCGGATTTTCGGTGCAAGATGACAACGGAACTTATAGCGATAATTACACATGGGTAGGAAAGAGTGATGAGATTTCATTTTATAATGGAACAAGAGGAGGTCGAAGTATCAAGAATGTTTATGTTGTACTAGAACCGGCGACTTATACCGTTACATTCGATGCTAATGGGCATGGAACAGCGCCAGATGCAATCGGAAATTTATCAAGCGGTGCTAAACCGAGTAAGCCGACAGACCCATCAGAAACAGGTTGGATTTTCGGCGGTTGGTACAATAAAGCAGATTGGAGCGCTACAGGAGCGGAAGCTTGGACTTGGGGTACTTCGGCTGTAACGAAAGATACTACTCTCTATGCAAAGTG
>JAFVAX010000094.1 GCA_017480285.1 Paludibacteraceae bacterium
CCCTGAGAAAGAGCCACTTAGTTTGCCCGTTATGTCGGCGGCATCGGCTATCTTATAGCCGGGCGAACCGTAGCCGCCACCAAGGTAGGCTTCCACATAGTGCCCTTTGTAAGAGAACGAGTCGGCGGGATACTCCACTATCGTATCACGCTCAAGACTGTCAAGATGCTCTGTTATGTGCATTATCGTGTCCTTGTAAGGACGATAAGTCGTGTCCCGACGCAACTGAATCTCGTCGGAGGCTTGCACATAAGCAAATGTAAAAAGCCCCAATATAAGGGCATAACAAAGTTTTACATGTCTCATGATATTAAACAATTAGTATTTTACAGAAACAATAAATTTGGTTAGTTATCTGTTAGTATTTTTTGTCATATTTCACCAAAAAACTGCACAAATTTAATAATTTATTATTATTTATGCAACAAAATAAAAAAATTTTTGACATTTTTCCATATAAAACTTAAAACTGAATAAAAAACCAAAAAAAGAGATACGATTTCGCATCGTATCTCTTTCAGGAAAGATTATGAAGAATTACCTTAAAGGTAAGTCTTTTTATGGTTCATCAGCAGCAAAGCCTGTATAGCGGAAACCGGCTACAACGAAATGGTCGAATCCAAACATACCTACAAGGTCTAAACCTCTTGAAGCATAATATGCAACAAGGTCGTCTTGATCCTCGAAGTAAACAGAGAAACGGATAGAGTCGGCAGGCATCCCCGAAGGAGTCTTAGCTGCATTTTTCAGAATCTTGCCATTCTTTACGGTTACAGCAATGTCATAAGGCTCACCTTCATCGCTGACGAACTCACTTGTTACCTCGTTAGCCTCAAAAGTAAGGTTCTGCAAATCAAGCGAAACTGGAACTTTGAACTCATAGAGATTGCCCAAGTCGTCAATGTACATTTTGTCTGATGAATTATCATTAACATTATATGTCAAGATAAGAGCGGGGTCAGTAAAATCAACCGTCGGCTCATCGTTTTCATCAGCCAGATACATAACAACCTGCCACTCACCGGCAGCGGCTTGAACTGCTGTACCACCGATTTCTTCTTTCTTACAAGATGTTGCTACAAATGCTATTGCAGCAAGTAATATAAAAATACTCTTTTTCATAGCAATCATTGTTTTACAAGTGTTATATCAAAATACATTGCACCGGCATAGCCTATCTTCCAGTGAAGTTGGCCTGCATCTTCGTTCCAAGTACCTTCTTCAAGATAATCCAAGCCATCATCCCAACCATCAACATGGCTATCAAGCAATTCAATTGAATTGTCCTCTTTTATTTGGATAATACCTTGCATAGCATATTTTTCACCATAACCGGCACGCTGTGCATACCAACCGCCAAACATATCGTCAACAACGAATATGTTATCACCAAGGTGATAGGTAATGTTTACTTCAAAAGCATCGCCCATCTCTAAGGGGTCGCCTGCTCCATAAACACGGTAACTCTTCGGGTCGGTTGCAAATGTGGTAAATTCAAGCGGATTTGACTCATGTACAATTACTTGACGAGAAGCACTTGTTCCAAAACCATCAGAATTGTTGGGAGAAGTATAGACCAGAGTGTAGAAACCACACTCATTCGGATTAACTTCGCCTGAAACGGTTACTTTGTCAGTAACATCGTCTTCACCCATAGTGCAAGTGAAACCGGGCTCTACAAACTCTGAACCTTTTTCAATAACCATAACCAAATCACCTTCAAGGGTAATAACCGGATAGTATGTTACTCGGGTCAGACCTTTGGACTCCTTTTTGCAGCCAACGAAAAGCATTGAAACTGCAAGAAGCATTACTAAAAATATTGATTTTGTTTTCATAAATCAGTCTCCTTTCATTATTGAACAGCCCAGAAAATTGGGGTTGTGTAACCTTTGAAACTCGGAGTTGAAGCATTGCGTGCCTGCGAGTTCTCAGAGAATGGCCAGCGTTGAAGCAGCTGGTTGTTACCAATCTTGCCTGATACGAGATACGGAGTATGAAGTGTACCGGGTTCGTAGTTGGCAATAGCGTGGTCGCCACTCTCTTTGAACATCTGTGCACCCGACAGTTTGCCGAATGTAGGATAACCAAGACGGCGTACTTCGGTATAAGCCTCAAAGCAGTTGGTACCTGAAAGGGCAACCCACTTCTGAATACCTATACTCTCTCTCCAGTTCGAACTGTTGAACGGATAACGAGCAATATGAGCGTCAGCACCGGCTACACCTGCAGTCTCAAACGAAGCCTCAATAGCAGCGTTGTAGTGCTCCGTTGCCGAACCGGCATCACCTTTCTTTGCAAAGAACTCAGCCAAGAAGAACTCAACTTCTGCTTTGGTTATCAAATAAACCGGCATGTTGAACGATGCCTTCGGACGGCACCAGTGAGAAGCCTTGAAGCCGTCGCCTGCGGTAGAGTTGTTTGTACCTGAGATGTTTCCTACAAACTCATCGGCATCGTTGGTCTCCCAGAAGGCTGACAGACGCGGGTCGGAATACTCAATGTTAGACTCAGCGTCAAGCGGTTGCATTGTACGTATAATAGCGATGTTGGCAATGACATTGATTTGGGTTGAGCCACCGAGAGTTGAGAACTCTTCTGCCCAGAACGGACTCTCCTGACCTGCGGCTTGAGACCAGCAACCGGAGATTTCTACATCCTCTTGAGGAAGCATACCTTCGTCAATAATTGCCTGAATTTGAGCAGACACATCTTTCTTAGCAGCAAGACGAGTAAGCATCTTCAGTTTCTGCGCATTAGCAAAACGAATCCAAGATTCTGCGTTCTTGCCCGGGAAAGTAAAATTGGTTACTACTGTAGCCGATGCGCTTGCTTTTGAAAGAGCCTCATCAAGTTCAGCAATAATACCTTCGTAAACAACTTGTCCGTCGTCGTATTTCGGAGCAAGGTTTGCAGGGTCAAGAGCCTCTGTATAAGGCACTTCGCCGTAGCAGTCAACCAAGAGTTGGAAAGCGAAAGCACGCAGAGTGGTAGCAGCCAAGTATGTGCCCCAATCTTCTTCTGCCGAAGCCTTCTCACGGATAGTCTTGCAGTTCATCAAGGTGCGTTGATAAAGTTGTGTCCAGTTCAAACTCGAACGAGTTGCAGACATCTCAAACTGACTGTAGTCCAAATAGTTGCTTGTACCGAACTGATGAGCATATATCTGTGCGAAATAACCGCCTTGTATGTTCATCTGGTTGGCGTATGTAGCGGCAAGGTTCATCTCAACTGCGGGAAGAATCATATCTGTTGTAACATTGTCGGCAGCAGGTTGATTCGGATCGTAGTTGATGTCCATAAATTTCTTGCAGGAAGTGAGTGCAAGAACAAGTACTGATATTATCAAAATTGATTTTTTCATAGTTCTGTCCTCCTACAATTAGAATTTAACATTAAGGTTCAAACCATAAGTACGGCTCGACGGGTTACTGTAGAGTTCACCGAATTGTGCGGCGAGGTCGCCATCAGCAGCGTAACTGGTTGTTTCAGGATCAATGTAGCGGTTGGATTTGTGGGTCCAAGTATATACATTGTTTACATAAGCAGTGATTGAGAAGTTCTCAAGATGCATTGCATCTACCCATTTGCGCGGAAGTTCCCAAGTGAGAGATATATTACGCAATTTGGCAAACGAGCGGTTCAAGAGATAGAACTCACCACCTTCGGCAGCACCATAGTTATTAAAGTAGTTTTGATAACTTTGGTTGTACAGATAAATAGGTGTAGTATTGGGCGAATAAGTACCATCACCATTATCAACTACTGAATTCGGAATGATGAACGGCTGACGGTCGTTGTAGAGAGTAGCCTCACCGTTACCTGTAAACTGCATCAAGTTCTTTGTACGAGAGAACATATATCCACCCATACGAACATCGAGAACAGCCGACAGAGTTACACCATAGAAAGAGAGTGCAGTTGATATACCGCCTGTCCAATCAGATTGCATGTTCTTTCCTGTATCTTCAACTTCTGTTGAGAGAACGGGCTGACCGTTGGCATCAACAATGAGTTTGCCGTCTTCGGTGCGTTGTGGCAGATAGGTGTAGAACTGACCCATTGGTTTGCCTTCCATTGCATATACATATACAGCGTCGTTACCTGCAGAGAAACGGGCGATAGTACTCTTTGCTTCACCGTTTTCGTCTTGCAACTCAGCCGGCAAAGAGAGAACTTTGTTGCGGTTGAGAGCGAAGTTGAAGTCCAAATCCCAACGAACATGTTTGGTCTTGACAGGAGTAGTCTTAAGTTCAAGTTCAACACCTTGGTTGCGAACCTTACCGAAGTTAGTAACCATGTTCTGATAACCCGTAGCAGGGTCAACCGGCAAAGTGAAGATTTGATCTTTGGTGATACGATGATAGTAAGTAGCGTCCAAACCGATACGACCGCCAAGGAAACGCAGGTCAAGACCTACCTCTGCCTCGCTTGTCATCTCAGGTTTCAAATTCGCACTACCAAGAGTGTAGTCAGAGAAGAAAGCGTTTGTTCCATTAACCGGGAATTTAATCATATCTCCATAATAGTAACCGTTAGCGTATGCCTGAAGGAAGGTCGGGTTGGTCAGATAAACATCGGCATCGTTACCGGTCATACCATAAGCAACACGCACTTTACCAAACTCAAGAGCCTTGTTTTTCGGAATAAGTTGTGAGAATACCCAACTGAGTGTTGCACCCGGGTAGAAATAACTGTTTTTCTCTATTGGCAGAGTTGATGACCAGTCGTTACGAGCAGTCAGGTCCAAATAGAGCATTTCTCTCCAGCCGAGAGTAGCCTCACCAAACAAACCGATAAGACGGCGTTTTGACTGCGACTCACGAAGTGCAGTACGGGTAGCACCGTTCGATAGTTGCCAGAAGCCTGTCTCGAAAGTAAGACCGTCGGTCTGACCTGACATAGCAGTACCACCGCGTTGGTTGATGTTCAAACCGACTACAACATTGAAGTCCCAATCACCCCATACATGACCATAGTTAGCAAGGAAGTCGTGGTTGAGTTCGTAGTTGCGGTTATAAGCTGTCCAAACATTACCTGCTTGGTTCATATTTGAAGGTGCATAACCGAAGTCGTTTTGAATAAGGGCATCATCAAGTTTGATTTCAGGATAACCTATCTTACGGTCAGAGTCTTGATAGTCGATACCAAGACGATAGGTAATGGTCAAATCTTTGATCGGTTTAACATCCACTTGCACTTTTCCAAACACTTGTTTAGCATCGTTGTGGCGGTAGTTGTTCTCCAAAGACCAATATGGGTTAGTGATACCGTATGGAGTGTAGTATGCTTCAGGTGTATTGAAAGCTGAAGAGAGGTCTTTCATATCAACGATTGAGACATCGCGAGCCATCTCATACAGACCGTCAATCATTGAGGTACCCTGCTCTGTATAAACAACATCGGCTTTCGATGTAGCAAAGTTGATAGTAGAACTAACCTTCAACCATTTTACAGGCTCGTAACTGCCTCGGAAGGCAAGAGTATGACGCTGATAAGTGTCTTTGTTGCCCGGCATGATACCATTATCGCCTGTGAAAGAATAAGATGCAAAATAGGTCATCTTGTTGTTGTCGGAAGCACCACTGAAGGAGATACTGTGGTTGTGAGAAACACCTATGTCAAAGAAATCCTTTACATTGGTTTTCTTCGCCGAGTACTCGTGAATGAGTTGCGAGTTGTTCCAAATAGGACCATAGACTTGTGTTGATCCATCCAAGCGGGGACCCCACGAACCGTTCTCAATGAAGGTCTGCTGTCCGTTCCAACCTTGACCAAACTCGTTTTGCATAGCGGGGAAGTTAGCAACTTGCGAGAAGGTTACACCACCGCTGTACTCAATGTTGAAATTGTGTTTCTGACCTTTCTTACCCTGTTTGGTTGTGATAACAACAACACCGTTGGCTGCACGCGAACCGTAAAGAGCGGTAGCGGCGGCACCTTTCAAAATGGTCATACTCTCTATATCCTTCGGAGAGATATTACTGATACCACCAAGAGAGGTGTTCTTTTCGCCATTGGTATCGGAATAGTTAGCCAATGGAATACCATCAACTACATACAACGGTTGGTTAGAACCATTGATAGATGAGAAACCACGGATGATAACATAACTGTTTGCACCCGGGTCAGTTGATGTACTTAAAACCTGTACACCGGCTACCTTACCTGCAATGGAGTTAGCCACATTGGTCTGACGCGAACTAACGATGTCGTCAGCATTCACTTTGGTTGCGCTATAACCAAGCGAACGCTCCGAACGAGTCATCGCAAGAGCGGTAACAACAACATCGTCAAGCATCTCGGTGTCTTCAGCGAGATGAACAATGACATTGTCAGATGCAGGTACTTGAACAGTTTTCATGCCCACATAGGAAACTATCAAAGTAGCATTTTTCGGGGCATTGAGCGAAAACTTGCCTTCAGAGTCAGAAACCGTACCTTGCGAAGTACCCAGAACAACAACTGTAGCACCTACAACAGGTTCATCAGTGCCTTCTACGAGTACACGACCGGTAACAGCCTCTGCTTGGGCAAAGACAGATGCTACTGCCATCAAGGCAAAGCACCAAAGAAGCAAAATTTTCTTCTTCATACCTTTTTCGATTTGGTTAAACAATAATTATCGTATTTATTGCGATTTGTAATAATCCAAATTCTCATAATAATCAAAACTGACAGACTACCAACACCTTAACAGCCAAAAACGGCTGCGAATAAAAACCACCCTTTAATTACCGCAGCTTTTTTGCTGTTTTTTTGCTGTTTTTTACCGACTAAACACCTGTTTTTTGTGTTTTTCAGTGAACCTGATTTTGCAATCTCTATTTTGCAAAAAATATCATTTTATTATCATTTTGAATTTTTTTTTATCGTTTTGTTTGGATTTTGATATTTTTTTGTATAACTTTGCACTGAATTTCCCGAATTCAGAGATTTTTGTTTTGATTAAAATATGTCGTAAGTAAAACTGCGGTAATTAAAGGGTCAAATAAATACGCAAAAGGCGGTCAGTTCGCTTTTTTGCGTATTTTTTTTGCTTTTTTACATTTTTTTTTATATATTTGTGGCAAACTGAATAATTTGTACCTATGAAAACACCAATACCTAATCACCTATCTTTTGGTTATACTATTTTCCTATTTCTCATAATTGCAAGTCAGATTTGCCTTGTCAGTTGTGGGAAACGGAGAAAAAATGTGGTTCACAAAAGCGAGGAGATAATCCGCATTGACTCCACAACAGACTGCACCGCAGATACTGCCTACTTAAACAAAGTGGTTGAACTGCGCAAGTCAATGGACGAGTTGCTTGACGAAGTGATAGGCTATGCTCCAAAACCAATGCAGGCGTATCTTCCTGAAAGTCCGTTACTTAACTGGGCATGCGATGCACTTTATGATATCGCCAACGAGAGCAATTTAGCACCTGTTGATTTCAGCGTTACCAATGTAGGAGGATTGCGGTGCGACTGGTCGGCAGGAGATATAACCGTCAGAAGCGTATATGAACTCATGCCATTTGACAACAAACTTGTAGTGCTTGACATGCGTGGTATTGATGTTATCGACCTTTGCCAGCAGTTTGTGCCTTGGGGTGGTCAGGGAGTGTCAAAACAACTGAGAATGACCATTTACAAAGGTAAGGCCATAGATATTACCATCAATGGCGAACCTGTTAAAAACACGAAAGTATATCGCGTGGCTACGAGCAACTATTTGGCAGGTGGCAACGACCATCTGAAAGCCTTCAAGAAAGCAGTCAAAGTAGAAAGCAATGGCGACAACCTGCGCGATGTTTTCATAGAATATATCCGTAAGCAAACAGCAAAAGGCAAAACGGTTGCAGCACAAAAAGACGGCAGGATAGTTGTAAAACTCAAAGAAAATTGATAGTTGATAGTTGATATCTCGTTGCTGTTCAAGCCTCATGCTGACGAAGGTCAGCATCTCATTTCGAAACAAGTTGTGCCAAGTATTCTCTTCACAAGTAAATATCAATTATCTAATGACCGAATAATTACTGTGTTATGAAAAATAAAGTTTTTTTATTGATTTCATTGTTAAGTGCAGGCATCTCCGTTTTTGCTTGCACCAATTTTATGGCAGGTAAGAATGCCACAACCGACGGCTCTACTATCGTAACATACGCTGCCGACTCATATACACTATATGGAGCATTGCAACTCCTCCCCGCTGCCGACCACAACGAAGGCGATATGCGAAAAATCGTTGACTGGGACTCTGGCAAACTTTTAGGCGAGATACCCGAAGTGAAGCACACATATTCGGTTGTAGGTAATATGAACGAACATCAGGTAACTATCGGTGAGACAACTTTCGGGGGCAGACACGAACTTGTTGATACAACCGGAATAATTGACTACGGAAGTCTTATATACATTGCCCTTCAACGAAGCCGTACGGCGCGTGAAGCCATCAGCACAATGACCTCACTTGTTGAGAAATACGGCTATTACAGCGAAGGTGAGAGTTTCTCTATTGCCGACCCCGAAGAAGTTTGGATAATGGAAATGGTAGGCAAAGGCGCAGGTAGCAAAGGTGCTGTTTGGGTGGCGACACGCGTGCCTGACGATATGGTATGTGCTCATGCCAATCAGGCAAGAATCGACAAGATAAACTTCAAAGACAAAAAGAATTGGCTTTATTCGAAAGATGTTGTCAAGTTCGCCCGAGAGAAAGGCTGGTTCAACGGCAAAGACCAAGATTTCAGTTTTTGCGACACTTATTGTCCGGCAGACATGCTTGGACTCTATGGTTGCGAAGGGCGCGTATGGTCGTTTTTCAGAAAAGTGAAAGACGGTATGGACAAGTATCTGCCATATATCTTAGGCGAGAGCAAAGAAAAAATGCCACTTTTCATTAAGCCTGACCGACTGTTGTCGGCTCAAGACTTCAAACTATTTATGCGCGACATGTACGAAGGCACCCCGCTTGATATTCTTCAAGGAACAGATGCCGGACCTTGGCATTCAAAACTGCGCTATGGCGGTTTAGGATTTAAGTTAGACTCTGTGCAGTATTGGTTTGAGCGTCCTACGGCCACACAACAGACAGGCTGGTCGTTTGTAGCGCAGATGCGCTCCTATACCAAAGAGCAAGCCGGCGGTATTCTGTGGTTTGGAGTTGACGATGCCGCAACGAATGTGTATATGCCCATATATTCCAACATATCGGCAGTGCCTTGGTGCCTCAGCCCAAACAATGGCGATTTGATAACCTACTCTTCTACAGCGGCTTTTTGGGTGTTTAATGCGGTGGCTAACTTTGCCTATTCCAAATATGATGCGATGTTGCCGGACATACGGAAAAGACAGCAATCGTGGGAAACATATCTCAATAACATAGTGGTTGAAACCGATAGTTTGGTTTCGACAATGAGTGTAGATGAAGCAAGCAAGCATTTGACACGCTTCTGCGCCGAGCAAGCGGAAAAAGTAACGGCATCGTGGCGTGAATTGGGTCAGTATCTGCTTGTTAAGTATCTTGACGGACAGCAGAAAAAAGAGAAAAACGGTAAGTTTAAACGCACCAAAGAAGGCGAATGTGCATATCCGTTGCGCCCTACCTATAATGAAGAGTATCTCAGACTTATAGCACCTGAAATAAGACACGAGTAAAACAAAACTAATGCTTCGCAAACTCAAAAATGCACCGCAAACTCAAAATAGAAGAGATGGGGCGACTTACGCCCGATGAGTTCCGCCAAGCGGAAAAGATACCTTTTATAGTTGTATTAGACAATGTACGCAGCCTCCACAATGTGGGGGCAGTGTTTCGAACCGCCGATGCTTTTCGTTTAGAAGCAGTTTACCTATGTGGTATGACTGCCACTCCGCCCAACGCTGAAATGCACAAAACAGCATTAGGTGCAGAACTCGTGGTTGATTGGGAATACTATAAAGAAACAATAGACGCTGTAGAACGCTTGCAAAAGAAAGGATACAAAGTCTTTGCCATTGAACAGGCAGAGAACAGCATTGATCTTCAGCAGTTTGCAAAAACAGAAATAGAAAACTACGAGAACGAGAAAATTGCCGTTGTGCTCGGACACGAAGTCTTTGGCGTACAACAAGAAGTAATTGACAAGTGCGACGGCTGTATCGAGATTCCGCAATACGGCACAAAACACTCGCTCAATGTCAGCGTTACTGCCGGAATAGTAATGTACGAAATAGCAAAAATAATGAGGAATTAGATCCTGAAACAAGTTCAGGATGAGGAATTAGGAATGAGAAATTAGTATGCTAACCATCTACGAGGCCTCAGCAGGATCAGGCAAGACATATACGCTCACGCATCAGTATATCTCAATGCTTAGAAAAGAGAAAGGACGCAACAGACATCGCCGTCTGCTCGCTGTTACTTTCACCAAGAAAGCCACTGCCGAGATGAAGGAACGCATCATTCAAGCCTTGTCGGAAATGGGACAAAACGATGCTGACTGCCAACGGATGCTTATTGAACTCTTGCAGGACTATTCCGCTTTTGCCGTCAATACAATCGACAGTTTCTTTCAACAGATAGTGCGCTCGTTTCAGAAAGAACTTAATCTCACTGGCGGATACAATGTTGAATTAGATGCGGAAAACATCCGCCGAATGGCTGTTGACGATATGTTCTTTTCACTGCCGACCGACACCAAAGACAATGCCTCGAAAGCCATTAAAGCCCTTATTGACAAAAACATAGAGGACGGTAGTCGCTGGAACCCGCGGGAGGCAATCTTTGAAGCGGCAAAACAACTGTTCAACGAGAAGTTCCAACGCAAACAAAAACAGATAGAAGCATATCTTGAAGAGCATCACGACAGTTTTGAACAATACAAAAAGAACCTAAACGAGAAATGGCAACTCTATTTCAGCACCTACAGAAAAATAGCCGATGATGCAAAAAAGATAATAGGCGACCCTGACGATGACAAACTTTATAAAAACGCCACGGTATTCAACTGCCTTAAATGCACAAAGATATCTGATATTCTCGGACTTATCGGTCGCAAATCGTTTGCCACACTGAGAAAATTTACTGAAAACAGTCTTACTTGTGCTCGCGACACTAAAAACCCGCCTGCTTCGCTTGAGCGTGCACAGCCACTGATGAAGGAACTGCTCAATATGCTGACGGGCGAGCCTATGCGCGATATGCTGACCGTGAAGACTATTCGCGAGCAGATAAATTTCCTTGAGATATATTCGCAGTTAGCCGTGCAGATCGATCGTCGCAACCACCAATTAGGCAGACTGCCACTTGCTCAAACTAATGGTCTTGTGGCGGAAGTGATTGACGAAAACGAAGAAGCACCTTTCATCTACGACAAGATAGGCGTCCGCATAAGGCACTACCTTATCGACGAGTTTCAGGACACAAGTGCTATGCAGTGGCATAATTTCCGTCCGCTAATGAAAGAGTCGTTGGCATACGGCAACACAAACCTTATCGTAGGCGATGCCAAACAGAGTATCTACCGCTGGCGAAACTCCGACTACCACTTGCTTTCGGAGTTAGTAGAACAACAAATCAAACCTAACGAGAAGAAAAATCTTGCCACCAACCGCCGAAGCGACATCAACATCGTCAAGACAAACAACGAATTGTTTCCACTACTTTTGAAACATATTGGAAATGAGCAACTAAACAACATCTATTCTACCGTCGGACAAGAAGTTTTTCAATCCGGCGAGGGCTATGTAGAGATGATTTTTGTTGACAAGTTGAACACCGGCGGAGAACATGCACCGGTGGCTGACACTATTCTTGAAGCACATAAGCGAGGAGTGCCCTACAACAAGATTGCACTGCTTTTTCGCTACAACAAAGAGATAGCCATGTTAGCACCGTATCTTATGAGCCGTGGCATACCCGTTGTGAGTAGCGAAGGACTGCTTTTGTGCTATTCTCCTGCCGTACAGTTTATTGTTTCCCTGCTTCAACTTCAACAAACGCCTAACGATAAGGTAATACGATTCAAAGCACTCTTCTACGAAGCAGTTCTGCATGGTTACACCCGCAACGAAGCATTGAAACAAGCATTCAAAAACGGAGAAATAAGTATCAACACAGAACGCAACACGAGCAACTCACTTTATCAAACAGTCTATCAGATATTGCAACAGATTGACCTCCACGACTCTCAAACACATAGGGCATACGCAGATGCTTTTTTAGATACAGTCTGGCGTTTTGAGAACAAATACTCATCTGACACTGCTGCTTTTCTTGACTGGTGGGAACAGACGGGTTCAAAAAAAACAAGCATCAGCCTGACACAAACCGATGCTGTGGAGATGCTTACCATACACAAGTCAAAAGGTTTGCAATTCGATGTTGTGATGATGCCGTATGTTGATTGGCCATTAGGAATAAAAACCGACGAACTTATATGGGTCAAGCCACAACCGCCATACGACGATGGTGGTAAACTGCCACTCATACCTATCGCTCTCTCGCAAAGACTTGCAGACACCGCTTTTAAGCAAGACTATGAGCGTGAAGTAACCGACTGCTATGTTGACAATCTCAACCTCCTTTATGTAGCACTCACAAGAGCTCGACACGAACTTTATCTCTGGGCTGAAGCACCAGTCACTAACAAAGACGGCAGTCAGACAGAGAAAAACATAGGACACACCATTTATGCCACTTGCCTTGAAAACGAATGGATAACTAAAGACAAACCATACATAGAAAGAGGTGCCAAACTTACTAACTTCTATCCGCAACCGACAGAGCAAGACACGGTGGCTGAACAGACAGATACACTCACCTGCCCTATCGGCGACAGACTGAAAGTCAAGTGGTTTGCCCGACAGATGCAATCTACGAACAATAACGACAACCAAATGCTACACCTTGGCAGAATAATGCACGATATTTTAAGCAAGGTATATTACAAAGGCGACGAAGCAAAACTTGTGGCGCAAATGCTTCGCACAGGCGAACTTGAGGAAGAACAAGAGCAGTTGGTGGCAATAGAGATGGCAAAGTTCTGGCAACTCGTCAAACCAACAGATTGGTTCTCTGAAGAATACACTGTCCTAACTGAACAAGACATACTCCTTCCCAACGGTGATATCAAACGCCCTGACCGAGTAATGATAAAAGGACAGATTGCCATTGTCGTGGATTACAAGTTTGGCAGGATGCTTAAGACCGAAGAATATACTTCGCAGGTGTTGGAATACTGCCGACTGCTTGAGCAAATGGGCTATCACACCGAAGGTTACTTGTGTTATGTTACCTTAGGAAAAATCGTAAAAGTTTAGAGATGGAAACACATAAAAAAATAGGCTTTGTAAGAAAAGAGCGTGCCGGCGAACTGCAAATAGCATTGCAGAACGATTTGTTTGACACATTTGAGCCAGAGTTTCTTTTTATTGAGGCAGGCGGCATACCCATGCCATGCTTTATAAAGACACGACGAGACAAAGGCGAAGATATATGTTGCACCTTTTACGACATCCCTTCAGAAAGAGCATTACAGGCTTTTGTTGGCGGACAAGTATATATTGAACTAACCGAAAAGCAAGCGAAAGAATATCAGCAGGACAGTAACGACATTTCAGGTTTTACCGTTAAAGACACAAAAGGTAAAGTAGTAGGTACAATAACAGATATTGACACCACTACTTCAAACACTTTGTTGCTTTTAGACAATGGTATGTTACTACCTTTTCATGAAGACCTATTAGTCAGCATTGATACTAACGCACAAGTACTGACTATGCAAATCCCTGAAGGTCTTTAGACCATTTTCTCTATGTTCCAAACAAATGCCTTAACGCCTACTTCGGGGTTACGGGCATCAAGTTTCTGCACCGTCTCAAGCAGAGTATCTACTTTCCCGTCTTCCACGATAGCCATAACTGCCGAGTTCATCTCCGGCCAAGTATGAGTTCCGTGACGCGGTTCGCCGGTATTTGTTCCACGCCCCTGAACATCAGCAAACATAGTATAACCGCGTACTTCAAGAGCATCAAGCATATACTCAACACGCTCTGTGTTGGCTTGATTATAAACAATAAATACTGATTTCATTTTTATGATTTTTTAATTAAACTATTTATTCACATTTTCTGCTATTTTCATTCGCATTTTTGAAAGAGTTGAGCAATCCGAGTTCTACTGTTCCAAACCAATGCCGGTTACCAACGGTCATTCCTATCAGGTTAAGATTTATGGCAGGTGCCACTTCTTTGTTATGCTGATTATCAAAAGCCACCAACATCCCCACCGACAAACCGGAATATAGACTGACCCATTTTGAATGCAGATAAGTAAACCTTACCGAAGGCAGAAAACAAAGATTATAGTTGCGCATATAAACGGTTTCACTTGTAGCATTGTGGTACCGATTATATTCCGTTTCGCGCCAACAGATTGCTTCAAAATCTATTTGCATACCAACAGCAAGCCAACGAAGTACATTATAGTGATAATCAGCAAAGATGTGTCCCGAATAGGTATGGTTATGTTTTTCCTTCACCCTATAATCAGCAGACAGGGCATCAGGGTTTCCCCAACTGTGGGAAGGACTATTACGAAACGCTACTGTCTCAAACATCATATCACCCCAACCAACACGAAGCTCATGTCTGGCAATATCATTGTTTTCCGAGCAGACCACAACAGTATGAAACAAAAAACATAATAAAAGTAAGATATAAAATTTACTATTCACAATTCACAAAATTCCTAATTTCAAAATAAGGTTTGCTGTTCGCTGCCAAACAGAAACTTCTCTTTGCCCAAATGTTTGTAAGCCAAGTCGGTAGCCTCACGCCCGCGAGGAGTGCGTTTGAGGAAACCTTCCATAATAAGGTACGGTTCATACACATCTTCTATCGTACCGGCATCCTCACCCATAGCAGTGGCAATAGTGTTTAGCCCGACAGGACCGCCACCGAACTTGTCAATAATAGTGTTCAGCAGTTTATTATCAATCTCGTCAAGTCCATAGGTGTCTATATTCAATGCCTCAAGAGCATATTGGGCGATAGCCATATCCACATCGCCGTTTCCTCTGACTTGGGCAAAGTCCCTCACTCTTCTGAGTAGTGCATTCGCAATACGAGGCGTACCGCGAGAACGACGGGCTATCTCACCTGCTGCATTGGAGTCAATCTTTACCCCCAATAGTCGTGCAGAGCGTTCAACAATGCCTTTCAAAACTTCAGGCTCATAGTACTCAAGGTGACAAGATATACCAAACCGTGCCCGCAAAGGACTTGTAAGCAGACCGCTACGAGTTGTAGCACCTACAAGAGTAAAATGATTAAGGTCAATCTGTATGGTTCGTGCCGAAGGACCCTTATCAATCATTATATCAATACGGTAGTCTTCCATTGCGGAATACAGGTACTCTTCCACATTTGGCGAGAGACGGTGTATCTCGTCAATGAACAAGACATCGTTTTCTTCAAGCGAGGTAAGCAGACCGGCAAGGTCGCCCGGCTTGTCAAGTACAGGACCTGAAGTTACCTTAAAACCGACACCTAACTCGTTGGCTATGATGTTCGAGAGGGTTGTTTTACCCAATCCCGGAGGACCGAACAAAAGTGTATGGTCAAGACTCTCGTGGCGTTGTTTTGCTGCCGCAACGAACACACGGAGATTGTCCACAATTTTTGTTTGTCCGGCAAAGTCATTGAACGACAACGGGCGCAGAGCAATGTCTTGCTCTTTTTCCGTCATCTGTTTGCGTATATCAAAATCATTTTCCATCTTTACAATTCACAATTTACAATTCACACCTTTCACTTTTCACCTTTCAAAACCTCCAACCGATGTAGTAGTTTATTCCAAAGTTAGTTGATTGTCTGTAGCCGAAACCTGGGAGGTAATACGGTAGCAGTTGTCCGTCTTTTCCTTTGGTAAACAGCATTTTAAGTCGTACATACCACCCCATATTAAACCCCTTTACTATTTTCACCTGTACACCCAAAACGACTTCTCCAAAGCAGTCGTGATGCGACAGTCCTCGAAAATCTTTTTTCTGTTCGGGATTCCAATAAGCGTCTAACACACGGACATCATACAAGTTGTATCTTTGTCCGGCATAGGCAATTCGTATTCCGGCATATAGTTGGTTGTCAGGTCCTGCCTTTTTGAGCGCCGAGATGTCCAATCCCACCTTAAAAAAGCCTCCATCACCCTTATATACAGCATTTTCGGCACTTAACCGTTCAGTATGTGCAAAACCCACTTCTAAGGTTGGATAGTAGCGATTCAAGAGCGACACATTTGTAGCCAACTCGTATGAATGTATCCGTCCTTTGCTTCGAGCAAGTTCCATTATGGGTGTTGCCAAGTCAAGTTTCAAGTTCCAACCTTGGTAAATACTATCTCGTGGAACTTTCGCCGATACCAACACAGCGATACTCAAAACAGACAATATGGCAATACAGCGTTTCATTCTATAGTCGGGTTGGTAGTAGTATCAGCGGGTATAGGACTTGGCACAATCAAATGAAAACTCACATTGTCTTGCACATGGTTTTCAATCGTTTGATTTATTATCGCTATCGAATCTACCAAATTCGAAGTTGCAATAACTGTGTCAATGTCGTGATACACAAAGCATCCGCAGGCAAGCGAAACAAACTGTTCACGATTGGTATGGACAATAGAGAAAGTATCTCTTAAGTCGCTGTATTGCAACACAAAAGTAGTAACAGTAGTGTCCGTCCTGAGTGGCAGATTGACTGAAGCAACACTCTTTGAATTGTTCAATATAATGCTATCGTTTCCAAGTCCGAAGAGGGTTAGACTGTCAAGTTTAGTTAGAGATATGCTATCCCCCTCAACGCTTATGCTGTCGGCGGTAAAGATAAGTTTCATACGCACATTATCTTGCACAAGGCAAGACTCACTCGGCTTGCAGGCAACCACAAAACAGGCACACAAGAGGGCAAAAGCAATATGTGTCAGTGTCTTTCTCATCCTTCTATCTCGTGTACTTCAAACCTGAGTTGCTTAAGTGCAATCTGCACAGGTGTTTCTCCGTTCAGGTGGTAGGTCTCAATGAGTGCTTGAGCCATCTGTAGCGTAGTGGCATCTTTCGGTAGTCTTGACATCAGGGTATTGACATATCGCATCATCTCCTCTTTGGCATTGACCACCTTTGCCCAAGCCTCGTCGGAAACATAAAGTTGTTGTGCTGCATTATGGTCAAATTCCATCCTAATGGTTAGCAAGAGTTGCCTTTGCAATTCGGTTGGGGTGAGAACACTAAGGTCGCGGTCAAGCAACAAGTGTTCAGGTGTGATACGCTCAAGGAAAATAGTAAGTCGTTCGTACCCGCGCAGTTGCAGAGGCAGAGTCGTTTTTCTGTCCTGACTACGCTGCTCAAGCAGACGACGACGGTGTTCTGAACTATGTTCGCTATTGAGAACAAGGAAAGTGCCAAGCAACACTATAAGTGCCGGCAGAGTGTATTTAAGAATTTCAAAAATCATAGTCTGACTATTATTTTCAACCTCGCAAATTTACGATTTTTTCGTTAATTTTACAAATTTAATTATCTTATGTCTCTTATGCTGTTTTTACTCCGCAGAGTTGCGCAAACTGGCAGTATTTGCAATGTCCGTACTGATCGTCGTCCAAATTGGCAATAAAGGCTATTTTTTCAGACATTATCTCTTCTAATAACTCATAAAAACTTTTTTTCGATAATTCCCACAATTGTGAGAAGGTTGCCACATCGCTTGTACCTACTTTTTGATCCATTTCATAGGGAGGCTTGCTTACATAATAGATATGCAGTTCTGCGTCTTGCTGTGTTTGGACATTTTGGTTATACAAAAAAGCATACAAAAGCGTTTGGCGTATATGGTCCAATTTTGAATCAATCTTTGTAAACACTTCGTCCACTTTGTTGAGAGTTTTAACTCCGCCTGTCTTATAGTCCACAATACGCAGTTTGCCATCAACCATGTCAATACGGTCAACCGTACCATTGAGTTTGATAACCGACCCGTCTTTCAGTTTTACTGTATGATTATATTTCTTCTCAGAGGCTATATACTTGAATGGCACATACTGTCGGTCGGTCTCTACAATCGAAAGCAGATATCTGCGCATTACATCCATGTATATCTGCTCCTGACCGGTTATACGCCGTCCGGTTTTGAGGAAATGTTTGCGGAAAGATTGCTCTAACGCTTGAGAGGTTTTTATCTCATTTTCAATGTTGTTCAGCACTTCTTCCGTTATGTTTCCACCATCTTTCAAAGTCTTTTCATAGAGGTTACCTATAACATCGTGTACTATCGTTCCGAACACATTGGCAGGTATATCTTCCTGCAACTTGTCGGGCACACGAAGCCTTTGAATATAATTGAGATAAAAGAGTAGCGGACATTTGATATAATCGTTTATTGCCGAAGGGGATATACCATTCTGCGTTTGCATCTTCGCTCTGAGAGCAGCCATTACCGTTTCGTCTTTTATAATCTCTAAAGGCTCTCTTATCTGTAGTTGAACATTTGTTGCTGTGGTTTGTTCGTTGATAGGTATGTTATATTGATAGTTGAGTTGATAGACGTATCGGCTGACTTCGGCTGAGTGCAACTCATCGGTTGAAACATCGGAGATGAATGTAACTGTCTGAGCGTGAGAAAACAGACGATAGAAGTTGTAGGCATATACAGAGTCTTGCCGTTCAGGTGTCGGCAGATGGTATGCCACTCTAAGGTCGTATGGGATGAAAGTGTCTGAACGGTTCTTTCCGGGCAGATACTCGTCGTTTGCCCCAACGATGATAAGGTTGTCGAAGTCCATAGCACGACTTTCCAACATACCCATAACCTGCAGACCTGCAACAGGTTCGCCTTCGAAAGGAATGGTCGTTGGGCGTAGAAGTGCAATAAGCATTGAAAGAACAGTCTCACTATTAGCGGCAATATAGTCGTATCTGAGCCATATAGTCTGCAGCCGTTGTACTGCCATAAGGGCATGATAGAGAAGGTCGTTTTTAGGAGACACCTGCCTATAGGCTTCGGTATCAGAAAGCGACAAAAGCAACAAACGGACACACTCAAGCAGGTCTTTGGTAGTAGGGCTTGTAGAAAAAACAAGCGACAAGACGTCATTTCCCGTAAGCATCGCCTCTGGAACATAAATAAGATTATCTTTCTGTATCTGCTGTTGCAATGCCTGAAGCACCTGTTCGTCAACGACATCTCTTATGTATTGATGTTTCAGTATGCCCACAACGGGTTTGTAGTAGAACACTGTTTCGCCACTTCTCACAGCCTGCATCTGTTCCAACTGCTTTAGGTAGGTCAGTAGCGAAAAGACGGGTGTAAGTGTAAAAGCCAAACCCATAGTTACATTAACTGCACTTATCTTTTGCGGTATTGCGTTCAAGACAGGTGAAATCAAAGTTTCGTCGGCAAGAATAACGCCTGTGCGTGTCCAGTCTTGCTCTGCGCACTTGTCAAGGGTCTTAAAGAGAGCTTGTGCTTGCCCCACCCCACCTTGTGCCTTTATAAGACTAACCGCCGGCAACTGATTAGTCGAAGTACCGTTGTCAATCTCATAATGCGAAGGAAACAGTCGAAGGTTCTCTTCTGCAAAAAAAGAAGCCCTGTTTTGGTTGTCTGTGAGAAAAGAAGAGCCATAATCCCAATAGAAATCTGCCTTGCCAGCAACTTTAAGTATAGTAAAAAGTCGTCGTTCCACTTCGGTCAGAGCATTAAAACCCACGAACACAAAGGTTTTGTTTTCCTGAAGCATACCATCGTTCCACTTCTCTACTACATACCGTTGCAACATACCCGAATAAGCCAAACCATCTGAAGCAAGTTGTTCTCTGAGTTCTTTATATATTGGGAAAAGTCTTGACCATATATTATGAAACCTCTCTCGGTATTCATTTTGATGTTCTTTCTGAAAACCGCGAAAGAATATGGCTATCGACTGTTGTTTTTCTTCTTCCGTAGTAGCGGCAAAAAGTCGGTCTATATCTCGTTGGTCGCGTAAATTTGCATACAGCGAACGTGCATCAACCAACTGCTGATCCACTTCCGAAAAATCAGAAAGCAAGATCTGTCCCCAATAGACGAAACTATCAAACTCTTCATCTTCTCTGACATTCTTGCGATAGATTTCAAAAAGACGCATTATAAGGTCTATCCTGTCGGCTTGAGCGTATGGTGAGAGACTCTCAAACAACTCACTGATAGTCTGTATTTGAGGAGAAAAGACAGGGGTTTTCGAATATCTTGCAAGATAATGACGAAAGAATATACCTGCACGCCGATTGGGAAAGACAAACACAAGTTGACGAAGGTTGTCTTTCTCTTTTTCATAAAAGACCTTGGCTATGTTTTGAAGAAAACTATACATTTGTGCTGTTTTTGACTTGATTTAACGGTATTCTCACAAAATCTCGCTCTGCTATTCTCGGATGTGGTAGCACAAGTTCTTTGCTCTTTATTTCAACATTCTCATATTCAAGTATATCAATGTCAACAATTCGGTCATGATAAAGCGGCTTGCCGTTATTGTCTAACTGCGTCTTTTCTGTTCGCCCCATTTGTTTTTCAATACCTTGAGTTATATGCAATAAGGCCTTAGGCGAAAGTTGTGTATTTATTCTAACAACAATGTTTGCAAACTCGTTTTCCGACTCAAACCCCTGTGGCATAGAGTGGTAGATATCTGAAACAGAAAGCACTTCACCCGCATATCTGCGCAAAAGAAGTACTGCCTGTTGTAGGTTTTCAGTCGTATTACCCAAGTTTGACCCTATGCCAAGATATGCTATCATTCCTCGTTTTTAACTTCAGCCCAAGCTGCATCGGCTATTTGCAACATCGGTTCGTAAAGCACTGATTTCTCTTTTATTTCAGGCTGTATGAAATGAAATTGCTCGTCAAGCATATTCACACCCGTCAGTATGACAGAAATGATAAGTACCCATTTGGCAGCACCAAACACTGCGCCTAAGAGTTTATTTATTCCGCCAAGCGCAATAGCCGAAAGAAAACGAGCAATGAGCCTGCCTATAAGGTGTAAAACGAGTGTTACTACTATAAATACCGTTGCGTATGCTATAAGGTTAATGATGCGCGGTTCCCAAGTAACCACCTCTGACAGATATTGAGCCACTTCGCCGGCATAAAACTTTGCGCAAAGCACGCCTGCCACGAGTGCAACGATGTTCGTCAGTTCGCCCACAAACCCGCGCATCAGTCCGCGTACAAGCCCATAGACAATAGGGGCAATCAAGATATAATCAATTATTGTCATAATGTTGAAATAAGAAATCGTTATACGGGTAACGCTCAATATGAATAGCCTTCACCTTTTCGTAAAGCGTTTGCCGAAGTTCTTCTATATTGGTTTTATCTTTTGCAGAGATAAACAAACACTCGCCCGATAGCCTTGCCATCCAAGTCTTTTTCAAATCGTCAAGCGAGAGGTTCTCACGCCTTGTTTGTGTCAAATCGTCTTCCTCTTTGGGTGTATATGAAAAAGCATCGGTCTTATTGAACACCACAATACAAGGCAGTTGTTTATCTTTCAAAAGGTCTGCAATAGTTTGATTAACCACCTCATATTGTTCTTCAAAATTAGGGTGTGAGATATCCACTATATGCAACAAGAGATCTGCTTCACGCACCTCGTCGAGTGTTGATTTGAACGACTCCACAAGGTGATGTGGCAGTTTGCGGATAAAACCGACAGTGTCCGACAAAAGGAAAGGCAAGTTGTCGATTGTTACTTTCCTCACCGTTGTATCAAGCGTGGCAAAAAGTTTGTTTTCAGCAAACACTTCCGTTTTGGCAAGCAGGTTCATAAGCGTTGACTTACCCACATTGGTGTAGCCCACGAGTGCCACACGCACCATCTTCCCGCGGTTCTGCCTTTGAGTGGTCATCTGGCGGTCAATCTTCTTGAGTTGCTCACGAAGCAGAGCGATACGGTTGTTGATGATTCGCTTGTCGGCTTCCATCTGCGTCTCACCCATACCACGCGATGTTGCCCCACCACCACGCTGACGGTCAAGGTGCGACCATAGTCGGGTCAGTCGCGGAAGCATATACTGCAAATGCGCCATCTCAACCTGAGTCTTGGCATAACTCGTTTGTGCGCGTTTGAGGAAAATCTCAAGGATAAGTATAGTGCGGTCCATTATCAGCACTTGATTTAGTTCGCTATGTTTTCCTCCGCGGTCTTTGTTGAGTTCTTTCTCTATATTGCGCAGTTGCCGGGGCGATAGTTCGTCATCGAAGATTGCAACATCAACGGGCGTATCTGTGCAGTCTTTTGAGAGAATAAACTCTCTTATCTCCCCGAGTTTGCCACCGCCTACATAAGTATTAGTGTCAGGCATTTCTAAACGCTGAACAAACCTCTTCATTGGAGAGATATCGTCAGTGTCAGCAAGAAAAGCAAGTTCGTCCAAGTATTCACGAGTCTGCTCCTCTGTTTGTTTTTGAGTTATTAGTCCTATCAGTATTGCGTTCATCATAGTCTTTCCTCATTCTGACGAAGGTCAGAATCTAATTCTAATTCCTAATTCATCATTAGTTTTTCCTCATTCTGACGAAGGTCAGAATCTATCCTCATTCTGACGAAGGTCAGAATCTAACCCTCATTCTGACGAAGGTCAGAATCTAATTATAATTCCTAATTCATCATAGTTTTTCCTCATTCTGACGAAGGTCAGAATCTAATTCTAATTCCTAATTCATCATAGTCTTTCCAAAATTACCTGCTCCACTTTTTTTACCGCTTCCGAGAAATCGCCATACAATTCTCCGCCGGCAGCATTAACATGTCCCCCTCCGTTAAAATACTGTCTTGCCAACTCATTTACCGGATGGTCTAAACCCTGACTTCGGAACGATATTTTTATCTTATCCACATCTTCGCGCATAAATACGGAATAGCATATATCATTTATACTCAACGGTATATTCACCAAGCCCTCTGCATCACCCGAAGTAAAGTTAAACCTCATCAACTCACGCTTCGACAAGGCTATAAGCGCACAATGTTGCTTTGGAAACAACTTCATAGAGTGATACAGGCAGTAGCCCATAAGTCGCATCCTATCTGCGGAATATGCCTGAAAAACCTTTTGGTATATGGTGTTCTTGTCAACACCGAGACGCACAAGTTCCGACAGAATATAATAACTGTCCACATCGTTGGCATTATATGAGAAATTGCCGGTATCAGTCATCATTCCCGTGCATATACAAGTAGCCATCTGTAGGTCTATCAACTTGAAATCACCAACACGACATATCAAACGAAACACCAACTCACAAGTTGACGGCGAGTCCGGATACGAGATAAGTATGTCTGGCTTCATTGTCGGGTCTTCGTGGTGGTCAATAACGATGCTTGTAAATGGCTTGGCTGTACCGTTTTCTGTTTCAGCCATACGGCTTTTGACTTTTTCTTCTAACTTGCCCACACGCTTCCATTCACCTATGTCCAAACAGATAAACATATCTGCGAGTTCGATGAGTTTGTCGCACACTTCCTGTTCGTTCTCATAAATATGAATCTCGTCTGAGCAAGGTATCCAAGCAAGAAAATCAGGAAAGCGGTTATACACTATGGCAGACACTTCTTTCTTGAGTTTTCTAAGATACTGAAGCATAGCCGTAGTGCTTCCCACAGCGTCACCGTCGGGCGAGATATGAGTAAAAATAACTATCCTATCTGCCTTGTCGATAAGTCTTGCGGCACCCTGATATTCCGTTTTTTTTAATTTTTCTGATAACATATTCACTTTTTTTTACAAATATACAAAATTTTTTGTACATTTGCATAAAAATTGTTATTTATGACGAATTTTGAACAATTTTCAATGGTAGCCAAAACCTTCAAAGGTCTTGAAAATGTTTTGGCGGAAGAACTGACCCGCTTGGGTGCTAACGACATTGTGCTTGACCGTCGCGCTGTCAGTTTCCGTGGCGACAAGCAACTGCTCTACCGCGCCAACCTATGGCTTCGGACGGCTTCAAGAGTACTTGTGCCCATACTGCATTTTACAGCCAAAGACACTGACACCATCTATGAAAAAGTGAAGAAATATGATTGGACACAGTGGATTGGGGCAAAACAAAGTTTCAGTATCAACACGACTTGCTACTCCGACTATTTTCGCCATTCACAATTTCTAGCATATAGAGTGAAAGACGCTATCGTCGATTCGTTCAAGGACAAAGGTCTTCCACGACCGAACATCAACACCGACACACCCGACATCTATCTGCAACTACACGCCTCACAAAACCATATAACACTCAGTCTTGACAGTTCGGGCGAGTCGCTTCACAAACGCGGTTGGCGTACCGAGAACACAGCCGCCCCACTTAACGAAGCACTTGCAGCAGGACTTATCTTGCTCTCAGGTTGGAAAGGCGACAGAGATTTTTACGACCCCATGTGCGGTAGCGGCACACTGCTTATTGAAGCGGCTATGATTGCTAAAAACATCCCACCCGGAATATATCGCACCGATTTTGCCTTTGAACATTGGCACGATTTCAACAAAGAGATGTTCGAAACCATCTACAACGACGACAGCGAAGAACGTGAACTCAAATGCCGTTTATACGGCTCTGACAGCAGTTTCTTTGCTATCAAAAAAGCCACTGAAAACATACGCTCGGCAGGACTCAAAAACGACATCTCACTTCGCCAGATAGAGTTTCAGCATCTGCCAAAAGTAGAACAACCATCCTTACTTCTGACCAACCCCCCATACGGAGAAAGGATGCAGCCTGAAGACATCGCAAAACTTTACAGCGATTTAGGCACTTGCCTTAAGCACACTTTCGCCGGTAGCGAGGCTTGGGTGCTCTCGGCAAACAAAGAAGCAATGAAACATATAGCACTCAAACCCAAACAGAAAATCAGCGTACTCAACGGAGACCTTGACTGCACCTTCCAACAATACGAACTCTTTGAAGGAAAACGAAAAGAACAAACATATCATTACAATTTAGAGTAATGCATAAGTCCAGATTTATATTAACAAGCGTACTATTGCTTGTTGGGGAACTTATTAACTCTCAGGTCATTTTTAACCAAGTCTTTTATGACTCGCCACTCAACGAGACTATTACCCAACCTCCGTACTCCAATGGTGAGTTTATTGAGTTGTACAATATAGCGGATACGGCTGTATATCTTACCGGTTGGCTTGTGAGGGGCAGTGGAAAAACGGAAACATATTCATTTCCGACAAATACCATTATCCCCGCCAATGGTTATTTATGCCTTGCTTATCGTCATAACAGCACTTTTGATTTCTTGCTTGACAGTCTTATTGAAGTTCCACTAACAAACTACAATGTCCTCTACCAAAAGAAAATCATATTAAGCAATCAGGGTGAGGGCTTGTCGCTTTATGACAATAATGGTGTAAGAATTGATACAATGCACTATTCTGCCCGCTGGGCTGTTAACGAGGATAGTCTTGCTTTGGAAGATTGTTTTAGTGTGCACCGTACACGCTTGTCATATAACCCGACCAATCATTTTACTTTTGTCCGTGAAGAATGGGACACACAGTTTGTGTTGTTAGGTCAAAACATTCCTCAACGAACATGGCTGTTTCCTGAAAACTATTACGATTTTTCCAATTCAGCACCTGACGGAACGGCATATTTGACAAGTGTAGTTCCGAACCGTTCAACCGACAGTATATCTGTTAGTAATGATGACATATATATCCATAAGGGAGGTTCTGCCCTTGTAAAAACAACATACATAAATCCCTTGGGTAGGACATCATTATCTATGTCTCATAAATCAACACCGGGAGGTAGAGGTCTTGCCACTTTGGCAGATTACGATTCCTATACAAACAAGCAATATCTTAGTTTGCCTTTAGACGAATCAATACATTTGTCTAAACAACAATACGAAGAGTTGGCAAATGATTATTATCAAGACAGTTATCCTTACTTTCAGACAACAAATCTTCCAATGCGAGAGACTTTCACTAATGCAGGTGAAACTTATCAAACACATCCATCAACGATTGAATACGATGTCAATTTAGAAAACGAGGTTATGCGAATTGAAACAGCAGATCAGGTTATCGTAAATACAGGCTATTACTCTCAAGGCTCTTTATATAAAACAACAATAACCGATGAAGATGGGAAACTGAATATAAAATATACTGATGATGGTGGCTTAACGATAATTCAACAAATAGGCAACAACAAGACCTATTATCTTTACAATGACCTCAAACGCCTTATTGCAATTCTCCCTTCGCCGATAATAGAATATCTTGCAACACACAATCAGTTGTCCTACGATGATACTCTTATGAAGAATTACGCATATATCTACGACTATGATGCAAAAGGCAATTGTGTTTATAAGAAACAACCCCAACAAGAGCCTGTCTTAATGCAACATGATAATGCTGGCAGATTGATATTATCGCAAGATGGCAATCAAAGAGAAAGAGGTGATATATGGACAAAAACAACTTACAATGATTTCGGTCAGATTGTAAGTATAAATGAAACAGATTTAAGTAGCAATACAATCACTCAACCGCTTGTAGAGAATTTTTATGATGATTATACCTTTTTGGATACACTTCAAGATTCTGTCAAGAATAAACTTGCATTTGTGCCAAAAGAATACTTTTCGGAAGGCTATGCCAATGCGACTTCCCTTCTAACCGGCAGAAAAGTATATACCATAGGCGATACTACTTATTCTATATCCGCTTTCTACTACGACAACAACGCTCAAACAATACAACAGCGAACAATAGGATATGATAATACACCTGAAAATACTTTTGTTGCTTATAATTTCAGTGGAACTATAAGCACAATCTACAAAGAACAGGATTATATTATAGAGACATACAGATACGAGTATGATCATTCAAACCGACTAACCCGAACTTTCTACACCATCAATGGCGAACAAGAGATTTTACTATCTGAAAATAAATACAATGAGTTAGGGCAACTGACATTAAAACAAAGGCATAACTCACAATTAAACGAGCAATACGAGTATGATTTAAGAGGCAGTCAAACCCGCCAGACGAACGATGATATTGATGTACAATACTATTATGCAGATTCTATTCCTGAGTATGCAACTGCTTGTTACAATAGTAATGTGTCCGCAATTAAAATAAAACAGGAAACAACAAATATAACCTCAATATATAGCTATGACTCTCAAAACCGCTTGACAGATGCTTCTCTACTAACGAATGATTCAACTTGCAATCTTGAAAACTTTGTATATGACGAAGTCGGCAACATTTTGTCGCTTCAACGACAATTACCTCTGACAACCATACTTATTGACGACCTTAATTTTGCATACGACGGCAATCAGATAACGGGAATAACCGATTTTGCGGACAGTCAGAGCAAATATGACATAACCGAATATCAGGACTATGCTGATGAACAGATTGAGATGTTTTATGACCAAAATGGCAATTTAATTAAAGATTTTGACAGAAAAATTTGCAAAATTACATATAATTTGCTAAATTTGTGCGATACAATACAGTTTACGAATGGCAACAGGATTGAATACACATACGATGCAACAGGCAAAATGCTAACGACAAAATACATAATCAAACCTGAATCGGAACTTTATCCGAACATTGACACGCTTTCACAACAATCAAACAGTATAATAACATTTACAAGACATTACAGGAACAATACAGAGTACTACCAAACTGACAGCCTGACAACAAGGTACAGAGTGAATAACCAAGAAGGCTATACTATATTTAATCAAACAGGCAATCAGATAATCAACTACGAATACAACTACTATCATAAAGACCGTATGGACATCAACATTGCCGTATATAACGCCACACTTGATTCTATAACCCAACGAACTTTTTATTACCCGTCAGGCATGCCGATGAGCATAAGCACAAACAGAAGCGAACAACCATACAAATACAACGGCAAACAATTTGAGCAGATGAACGGCTATGATGCTTACAAATATGAGTTCCGTGATTATTATGCAACCACAGCCCGTTTCACCACTCCCGACCCGCTTGCCGACCGCACCCCACACAAATCACCATACGCTTATGCAAATAACAAATTTATAAATGAAACAGATATTTTGGGATTGTTTGGGAGAGGTTCGTTTTCAAATGCAGTTCGCCCGAATAATTATATTGTAATTGACAGAAATGGCTATATGTTAGGTGGTGTGGATGATGGAGATCGTAGCATATATTTAGACGAAGATGGAGTATGGGAAAGAGCAGACGGGAAAGGAGGATTGAAAAAAGTTGGTTGGATGATATGGTGGCATAATTATTATTTCAAAAATTTTTTCCAAAGTAATTGTCATTGGCGTGTTCCCGGATTTTATTATGGACAAATTACCTTTTCAATTGGTAGTAAGTTTAATATCGGGATGGGGAAAAGTTTAAGGTTCGCATCTGCCTTGGGTATAAATGTTATATCGTTTGATATTTTTGATATTGATTATTCGTACAATGAAAATTTCGGGTATAATTATATAGGGAGAAATGGTAAGGTTAATATATCACAAGATATAACTTTATTATATCTAAAAATAGAACATAGCTTTCAAACGAGAGGGTTAGAAATGGAGTATCTGCCATTATCAAATAAATACGATTTAGACATATCATTAAATTTTATACCTTCTATTGATTTTTGGGCTGAAAATGGAGACTTTGATTTCTCATTAGGACTTGGGAGTTTCTTTTCTATTTCACTTTCCGTTATCGGTAATATTTATTATCAACATCAATGAAAAAAATCGTTAAAATAGGTACTCATGAAGTAGTTGATTATACAGAGCATAAGCCGGAATTAGTATTTGATTATATTTTTGATCATTTATCAATAACTATAGGCTTTTTTGTGATGGTTATAATTTTTGGTGCAGGCTTATTTATTTTGATGGATTTATCCATATTTTTTTTTGACGAAGACATCCTCTTTTTTATACAAACTATATATTATGATTTTATATTATATTTGCTACAATGTATAATTTATCTTTCCCCTTTTATATGTATTTATGCAAATTATATGTATTATAAAAGATATGAGACACCGATTGCATTCTACTCAAAAGACGAATCTTCCACCAATGAGATACCATATTATAGGGTCTTTTTAAGAAACAAAAGTTATTTTTCCATATATATCGGCAAATCAAACGGAGGAGCGGACCCTGAGATTGTTTTTGTTGCCTTGGGGTTGAAGAAAATGTTAGTTTTTGGTAGATCTAAAAATAATGAAACCATATTAGCATGGTGTCCTCACTGCAAAAAAACGATGTCGTTGGAAGAGGCTATACAGAAAAAATGCCCACATTGCAATCATAAAATCTCATCACATATTGAAGTTATCAAAAAAAGGAAATTTGAATGGATATTTAATGTTGAGAAAGTATAATTAATGGTGCATTCGGACTTGGATTTGAGTTGTTTTTTGATACTAATATATTCTATCAAGGAGGTATTTATAATGGATATTAAACAAGAAAATTTGATTTCATCAGTAGGGCTGAGATTTATAACAGGTCGGAAATTGCAACTACAAACAATCGCTGACCACATAGGCATAACATTAAGTGATTGTGCTGTTGTATTGATGTTTTTAATACTGATTCTATTTGTGTTCGTACAGATAGTTGAGGCATTTGAAAAATCAACAGCTTGGCTGAATCAAGATTTGTGCTTTGGGATAATATACAAAATGAGTTATATTTCATTTATAGTTTTAGAAGTTTATCGGCATACTGAATTTCAAAAATTATATGGTAAAAAGAAAGCCTTTGTTCATAATGGGAAGATATACAATACAATCAGATTGAAACATATCGGAGTTCCTATTCTTTTAAGTATTGTTTCACGATTTTCATATAGTTACTACAGAATAAACACAAAGTTTTATCAGATAGGTCAGAACAATGAAGGTGAAATTCTGATTAGATGTCCTGAATGCGGACAGTGTTATTCACTTGAGGATTTTGTCAATTTTATCAAACCCGCATTAACAGAAAAGAACATATTTCGCAGAAACAATTTTCCTGACCATTGTCAATTTTGTAAAGGGAAAGTAATTGTTTTATGTCATTGATTTTTATATGAACAGACTACTTGTAAAATACAGATTATTGTGTTATAGTTGTGTTATATACCTATTAATCTGTCTTTCCACAATTTTCAGGTTTTATTTAGAAGGGAAATTCCCGGTTATAAATTTTTTATCATTACCCTATAATTCTGCACCGTTAAGTATAAACACACAGCCAACGATGAGTGGTCTGATAAATGTTTATAATGATAGCCTTAACCAAGTCTCCCCTAAATATCAGCCGTTTAATTATATAGTTTTTGTTCCGGATTCGAATTTGACAAACATTAAAATCAAACGGGTTGATGAATACGCTTGTTATAAAAATACCTTATATCTCCAAGTTGAATTGTCAAACGATTCTTCAATTTGGTTGCGATTTCTTCCTATGGTAACCATCAACAACCTACAAATAGAATGTTTAGTAGAGAAAATCACCTCAAATGACTTTAAGTATTCCTTCAAATATAAATTCAAACAACTATATTTCATAGAAAAAATAGTCTATAAATACATTTTTTGCGAGAATACTGCCGTGTTCCATTACTCAATCCGTCTGTTCGTTCTATTTTTATGCTTACTCTTTCCTGTGTTTTTTATAATGCACATTTTTTTAATATCAATTTTTATCCAACTTTTCAAACGAGTTAATTACGAAAAAAACATTTTTTATAAGATTTTGTATTTTATCGCACCTTTTTCCTTTGAAATATGCTATTGTATAATAGAGTATTTTTGGGGATTTGTATAATTTATTGCTGACTATTAAAAACCACATAAAAAATATATCTATGCAACGAATTTTGTTTCTATTAATGTTTGTATTCAAAATGTGTATTACCTTAGCCGATGAGTTTGAAGTCGAACAGCATCCGATTACATTAGACTTTCCTAACTCAATAGATACGATTTCAGCATTACCGCAGAAGTTTATTTCCGATAAGAACTTGGAAGATACCTGTATTTGGAATTTTTCAGACTTTAACACAGATACAACTGAAACATATTTTTATCTGACACCATTGTCCCCTGCAGATATTGTCTTTACACGCAATAGACAGCATTCATACTACAAAATAATCAACGACACTCTTTTCAGAACTGGCTACGAAACATCCCAAAACAAGGTTTGCTTTGCAAACAAAGAGCCTGTTTTTGCATTGACTATGGTTGGTGACAGTCTGCAAGGCAACTTCAATGGAAAAGGAGAATTCGGAGGGGTTGTAACTTTGTCGCTGCACGGAACAGCAAAGACAAAAATATGTGCAACAGGAAGGCTACTGTTGCCTGATTATGAAACAGACAGCGTCTTGATGGTAACACGCCATCGTATTATTAGCGAAACTTCACAGCCCGGACGGAATATTCTTGAAAAATCACAATACTGGATCAAGCCGCCATCGTATTTCCCCATTGTGGAAAACACCTTGACACAGGTCATCGAACAAAATGATACATTGCAATATACCCAAACATACTATTATCATCAAACAAGTTTGACCGAATCAAACAGAATTTCGGACAGTCTTACTATTGACAGTATTATTGCCTCAATTGATTCCATTTATACGGATGCCTCTTATCTTCCAAATCCGGTAATATCACAACTTATAGTTTCATACAGGCTGACACAATCCGCCGAAATAGGTTTTTCAATGTTTAACAGCAATGGTTTTCTGATGTACTCAACAAACAATATCCTTCAAGAGGCAGGCTGTTACAGCTTTCAAATTGATATGTCTTCCTATCCAACGGGAGGATATGTTTTATATGTGAATGTGAATGACCTAGTTTTATCCACACCAATACTCAAACAATAGACAAAACCATTTTCAAAACAATTCCTTTTATAGAATAATGTACATTTGCAAACTTATATTGCCTATTGTTTTATTGTTTGCTTTCACATATATTAAAGGTCAAATCATTATCAACCAAGTTCTGTACGACACACCGCTGAATGAAGAGATTAACAAGCCTCGGCGAATTTATCGAGCTTTACAACATATCTGACACAACAAATTCACTACCGACCCAGACAGAAAAATTTGCAAAATTACATATAATTTGCTAAATTTGTGCGATACAATACAAGTTTACGAATGGCAACAGGATTGAATACACATACGATGCAACAGGCAAAATGATAACCATTAAATACATTATCAAACTTGAGTCAGAACTATATCCGAACATTGATACTCTATCACATCAGTCAGACAACATACGGACTTTCACTAAACATTATAGAAACAATATAGAATATTACCAAACTGACAGCATAAACACAAGATATATTGTCCACAGCACTGAAGGCTATACTACATTTAATCAAACAGGCAATCAGATAATCAACTACGAATACAACTACTATCATAAAGACCGTATGGGCAATAATCTTGCCGTATATAATGCCACACTTGATTCTATAACCCAACGAACTTTTTATTATCCCTCAGGTGTACCGATGAGCATAAGCACAAACAGAAGCGAACAACCATACAAATACAGCGGCAAACAATTTGAGCAAATGAACGGCTATGATGCTTACAAATATGAGTTCCGTGATTATTATGCAACCACTGCCCGCTTCACTACCCCCGACCCGCTTGCCGACCGCACCCCACACAAATCTCCATACGCTTATGCAAACAACAATTTTATAAATGAAACGGATTTATATGGGTTGTTTGGTGATAGTTTTGTAAATAATTTTAGTTTACCAACTTTGGGCGTAACTTATATTTATGGAGATGGTTCTATAATTGCTCATGAAGAATGTGATGATCATCGTGTTTTTATGTTTGACAGTGAAACCGGAGAGTGGAATTTTATCGGATTTGAAGTTTATGATAATGAAGGTAATATTGTATGTTATAGTGGATATGACTTGAATGATTTTCATATTAAACCACCTAAAAAATACGACCAACCATACGGAGAAACATTTACTGGAGGGATGGACTACGGTTCTCAAGCTACCTCAAAATTTTGGGGAGGGTTGAATGATTTAGGGGTATATATGCAATATCCTTTTAGTTCAGGAATCAATATGTGGGGAGATATTATCCTTCGATTAAAGGGTATAATGAATATTTTTGATAGTCAGAAAAGTCCACAAGAAACAAATAATAAAATACAAACATATCAGAATGATACTAACCACTATCAAATAATCATAAGAAATAGATATCATAAGTATGGAGTTAAAACAATAAATAATGTTCCATATACTCAATGGTTTGATGATAATGGTAATTTAATTCATGCTGGTGATACTTTTTTTAATCGAACAATATTATAATACTATTAACATTCCATGAAAAAGAAAACAATAATATCAATAACATTAGATTGTCTGATTTGGCTAAGTATCTTGGTTTCGTTCATACTGCTCATTCGGAAAAGGTATTATGAAAAAATCTGCCTTGAAATTTTAACCTATGATAGCTTATTGTTAAGAGAGTTCTACGAAAATGACAGCCTGAAAGCTCAATACAAAATAAATATAATATCTTTTGAGATTGATGGAACTGAATATTATAAAAACGGGGAAATCAGTTCAAGTGGCAAATATAATTTGATATTACAAGATGAATAAAAAATCTGTCAAAAAATATATTATAATTTCTTTTAACCTGATAAGTGGTATTGCATTTATTATTTATATAATTTACCTGTATTTTTATTTTAATGGTACTTCTTTATCTTTTGTAAAGAATTTTGAAAATGAACTTGTTGCTCAAACAAAGTATTATCCTTGGAGCAATACTATGATAATAGAAAAATACTATCACAACACCAAGTATCAAGATATTACTATCAAATCTTCGGACAATATTACCATTGAACAAATAGGCTGTTCGTTTTCAAAATATGAAAAGAATCTATACAAAATCGAACAAACAAAACCTGATTCGTCTGACATTGTTCAAAACAATGACAAATACAACGCATACGTTTATCTTGATGGGGAAAAAATATCTACCGGTAATAAGATCAGGGCACTTAAAAGAAATACTCAATACAAAATATATACATATTGGGAAAATATCAGTCATTCTGAATATGAAGTTTTATTTTCAAATTCAAATACCAATAATATTTATACTTTTGAAATACTTGGTAATACTGAAGATGAAGTAGGAGTGTGCATTTTTGAAACTCCCGAGGAACCTTGTTTTTTTCAAATTATTTATTTATACAAATATATTTCAAATAATCAAAACAAAGGAATAATTAAGAATTTTAATTTTTATATTGAATAGCATAATTATCCGTCAGGTTTACCGATGAGTCTTAGTACCAACAAAAGCGAACAACCATACAAATACAACGGCAAAAGATTTGAGCAAATGAACGGCTATGATGCTTATAAATATGAGTTTCGTGATTATTACCCCACAATAGCCCGTTTCACCACCCCCGACCCACTTGCCGACCACACCCCACACAAATCACCCTACGCTTATGCAAACAACAACTTTGTAAATGAAACGGATGTGCTTGGATTGTTTGGAAACACTAATGTTAAAATATCGACTCCAGTTTTTTCTTGGGCAGCAATAGATAGAAATGGTATTTTAATAGGTTTCGGAGATGATTATGGAGACGATAAAGTTTATTTGGTGGATGATGATTGGGATGGGACATACATTGGTTTATCAAATTATAATCCAATTGGATATGAATGTATGAATCAAAATGAATATAAACTTGGATATCCAATATATTATAAAATAAAATTCATAATGCCACCAGATAAGTTTAGTTCCTTATTACCACAAGAAAGTGAGACATTGATGTTTGGTAATAAACCGGTTTTACTTGATAATGACATCATTAAAAGTCAGGAGTTTTGGGATATCACATCTACAACTTTTGCACTTTTGCATCATTATTACATAAACTTAAATGAATTAAAATTAAATAAGATATCTTATTTAATAGGTATAGGAGAATTAGCCACAAATGTGTATAATTATACTAAAGAAGGTTTTTCGGTTGATAATGCTATTTCTACACTTTCAATTGTTAGTAGCTTTTGTTGTGTTGAAGGAGTTTTCTTTGGATTATATCTAAATATGAGTTATTTTGTTGTCAAGAAAAGTAGTCAAAGTATTATAGACTTTAATAATTATTATGAGAACTATAATACTTGGTATAATTTATGGGAATTCGGTGATTTCTAAATACTATAATAGTATGTTGTTCATATTTACGGATCAAAAGAAAAAGTCAAGTATGCTCGTAAAAGAGTTACTCCCTTGCATATTAGGTCCTGTTATTATTATTGCAACAACATATTTTATCATTAATGATTTAAAAGCATATATTTTTATTATTCTTTCTGTTTTTCCGATAATCCTTATTCAATGCATCATAATTGCTTATACAATACACAAATACTGGGAATGGGATAAAAATACTATTGTAAAATATAATAGCGATAGTTGTATGATAGAATACAAAAATCCAAATATGTCCCCAAACACAATATACTTTAATACCAAAGACATTGATTATTGGTATAGAATAAATTTAGCATTAACTGTTTCTGATTTATACTATTCTGAACTACATATAAATCAAAAAAAAATAATTAAAATATCAAGTTTTATAGATTTGAGTGTGATAGAAGATGAATTTAAAAAACAAAAGGAGATAGATAACCGATTCTCATTTAATATCTTATTGCATTGAAATAAGTTCCAATTATTAGAAACTTTTGGGGCAATAATCTTGCCGTATATAACGCCACGCGAGACTCCGTAACACAACGAACTTTTTATTATCCGTCAGGTTTACCGATGAGTCTTAGTACCAACAAAAGCGAACAACCATACAAATACAGCGGCAAATAATTTTTAATAAGATTTTGTATTTCATAGCACCTTTTTCATTTGAAATATGCTATTGTATAATAGAGTATTTTTGGGGATTTGTTTAAACAACTATTTATAAGTAACAATAATATACATAATTTATCTATGCAGCGGATTTTGTTTCTTTTAATATCTGTACTTCAAGTAATCATTTCATTTGCCGATGAATTTGAAGTTGACAACTTTACGGGAGAAATAAAAGGGCAAGTAAAACAAGTTACTATATCCCTTTCGCTCTCACAACCAACAGCAAACAATGGAGTATCAATGTTTTACGGCTCTAATCAAACAACATACGACAATTTAATTGTCATATACTACGATACTCTTGGCAGAATTGTAGAAAAAGACAATTATGTTGAAGTTGGTGTTGCTTATATTGACTTGTATGAGTATTATGAACATGGATATATAGTAAGAAATGTTGATAAAACCGGCAATTATACCAACCATGTGAAATATGTCTTTGCTGATTCCGGCATAATACACAAAGAACTCGTATACGAAGGTGATAGTCTATTGCAGGCTGATTCTATGTTTTACAATTATCAAAATCTTTTAGTTGGGAAGTTCTCTTACTCAATCAAAAAGCAACAATGGGAAGTAAAATATACTTGCAAATACGACTCTTTATCAAGGCTTATAGGTGTTAGAAGAAACGATAGTTCCAAATCAGGATTTAATGTTGTTTATGATGAAAATGGTAATTATGTCCGGCAGATTATAAACAATGGTAAAATAATAGACAAAGAAACATATACATTTGACAAGAACGGCAATTTAACAAAGATACGATCCAATCAAATAAAATACACCTACTCTAAATTTGACAATTATGGGAATTGGACTAAATGCCTTCAGGAAATGCGTACTGAAATCGGCTGGATGGGAGTAGAATATAACAGACAAATAGAATATTATTAAGGATTTGAATAGATGGTACAAATAATACAAAAACAATCAGTCTGTTTGTTAATATTATTACTTGTCTGTTGCAGGGTAATGCAAACGAGCAGATTGAGATGGTTTATGACCAAAATGGCAATTTAATTAAAGATTTTGACAGAAAAATTTGCTAAATCACATATAATTTGCTAAATTTGTGCGATAGTGTTCAATTCCTCTTTCACAACAATCAAACAGTATAATTACATTTACAAAACATTACAGGAACAATACAGAGTATTACCAAACAGACAGCCTGACAACAAGGCACAGAGTGAATAACCAAGAAGGCTATAAATGAAAAGATTATATATACTTATACTTTTATTTTTTGGAGCATTTTACCTGTTTGGTCAGGTAGATAATCTATTAAAATTGCACGATGTATCTGTTATTCCCAACACAGGGCAGATGCAGTGTGCAATCAAATTAGCGCATCTAAAAGACCCTGATTTTGATATACCTATTTATATATCCTATACAAGTGATGGCTTTCGACCTTTAACATATTCAGGTATTGTTGGCAAGAATTGGTCTTTATATTTAGAAGGCTCAATATCAAGACAAATAATAGGTCTTGCAGATGATTATGCAAACAATGACTACGGTGAAGGCATTGCTCGTCAGGGTTTCTTGGAAATGCTCCGTCAGAAAGATTCAAGTTATTTTTATTCGCAATACAATACAGTTAATGACTTGTATGAGCATCAAGAAGTTTTTCGTTCTTTTTTAGATGCAAGCAGCGATATTTATACTTTTTCAGCAAACGGACTTTCCGGAACTTTTGTTATCGGTTGGGATGGCAAAGCAAAAATAATAACCGGTGATTTTGTACGGGTTGATTTAGATAGTTTGACAATTCAGGAGATACACCAATTGCCGACAAACAATCTATTTGACATATTGAAAGTACCTATAAGTTCCAAGATTCGACTGACCGACATGAACGGATACAAATATGTTTTTGGCGGTAATGACAATGCTCTTGAATATACTTACGATTATCCTGATTTTTCCGAGTTGAACTATTCACAACCATTACCTGTAATAACAGCGTGGCATCTTGTTGAAATCATCGCACCCAACGATAGGCGTATCCGCTTCCACTATAATGAACAAAATGTGTCATCTTATGATTATATAGAAGACGGCATAGGCTGTTCTTATCATTTCAACTACAATAATGTTTTGTCATTTAATTCTGTTGAAACTCCTTATCTAAATTTTCAAGAAGTGCCTGAAGACGATTTTTATTTAGGCAAGGATAGTACTTGGGGCATAATCAATCATCAGAAATTGCAGAAAACGACACTTTTGGATTCCATTTCGACGAGCGATAATAGTTTTTCTATTTACCTAAACTATCTAAACGACAGCGATTATCTCTTTCTCAGACAACCGATGAGAACTATACCTTTACCTTCTACTTTCAATGTTAGACAAAAGAAACCGTTTTTAGAAAAAATAAAAGTACAATCCGTGTCAAATAACATAGCCGAATGGAATCTTCTGTATAATACAATCCGGATAGGAAACAAGCATATACCGCGACATTATCTTTCTTCGTGCAAAACAAATGATAACATAGGATTTTCATTTGAATATGATTTTGATGATTTATTGGGAACTGAGAGTATTGATACACTCTCTAATATGGATGCATACGGCTATATCTGTAATGATACTTTGAGTAGGTTTGGTTCATTAAAAAAAGTGAGAGATATGTTAGGAGGTATAACATCCTTCTCTTATCAACCGACTAAAATTGATAGTATTAGGATATTCTTAAAAAACAATAATTCTGTATATTCTATTACAAGACAAACAACAAAAAATCTTATTCATTCTCTTGTTATTAAGGATATAGAAGTTAGGGACATGAATGGCGAAAAATATTTGAAAAAGTCGTATTCCTATGAATACAATCCATATAAGCCAAGCCCCTTATTGTTCTCTCCCAAAAATCCTACTGACAGTATATATATTAACCGCAGACATAGTTATGGTACTTTGGATATTGATTATGCAGTATTGCAAGATACTTCCGTTTCCGAGCCAATTTACACATTGAAAGGCTATTTGAACACCCAACCGACACAAAATACAGTTCATTATAGTAAAGTAGAAGAAAGTATTTATAACAATGGTGCGACACAACAGACCGGCATCAATCTCTATTTTTATGATACAAAAACTGATAGTATAGAATTTTCTTTCATTTCAAACGAGCATTTCACGGAAGCGTATAGCATATTATCTCAATCAAAAATAAGGAACAGACTTTATGCAATTGAAAATTACGATAGGCAGGAAACTTTATGCAAGCGCACAACATATAAATACTCTCCAACCTTAACCAATGATTTTAGCCTGAATCTGTCAAATTTTGTTTGCAAGATTTATTATTCTCAAAACCTGCAAATAGAAAAAGGTATTAAAGAGTTTTATGTTAGTGGAAATGTGTTAAACAAGTATGAATATCAATATGACTCATTAAGACGAGTTATACGAATTGACCATACTAACAATCTACAACATTCTTTTACAACTTTTACTTACCCCGACAACTATTTCACTTCCAATTTATTTGGAAACAATGAAGTTCTTGATGGTATAAGACTTTTAACCTATCAGAATCGCATCGGCTTACCTGTAGAAACTGCCGGCGGACGAATCAAAAACAATGTGGAATATATTACATCAGCAACTTTATCGATCCCTAAAAGGTATGGTAATTACGGGAATCCTAATGCCTATTCGTATGTTGCACCTTATATGATGCTTAATTTGAACATCAATGAACCAATTGCTGATTTTCAGCCTTTTATGACAGATATAAACAATATCCGTTTTGATCAACGATACGATACTCTGTATGTGTATTCTTACAATCGATATTTACGACCGATAGAAATAATAAAAAAGAGCGAACCAACAAAACAACTAACTTGGGATAACAAAAATTTGAATATTATTTCAGAAAGTATTGGGAATAGGATCACATCCCAAATATGGAATCCTTATGTTGGCATTAAATCACAAACAGATACACGAGGCAATACAGTATATTATCGCTACAACCAATTCGGACAAGTTGTGGAAACATACCGAATTAGAAACGGGAAGAAAGAAGTGTTGAATATCTGTGAATATAATTATCCCCGGATTAAATAATAACCACTAAAATATAATCAATGAATACTATCGAAGAAGCCGTAAAAGATTTCAAAGAAGGCAAGTTTGTCATAGTCGTTGACGACGAAGACCGCGAGAACGAAGGCGATTTCATAACATCAGCCGAGATGATAACTCCCGAAAAAGTCAATTTTATGCTACATAACGGCAGAGGCGTGCTCTGTGTCCCACTCACCGAAGAACGATGTGCAGAACTTGAACTTACCCATCAGGTGAGCAACAACACCTCTATGCTCGGCACACCCTTCACTGTAACCGTCGATAAACTTGAAGGGTGTACAACAGGCGTGTCTGCACACGACCGTTGTGCCACTATCCGTGCACTGGCCGACCCTCAATCCAAACCTGCTGACTTCGGCAGACCAGGACATATCAACCCACTCTATGCCAAATCACGAGGTGTGCTCCGACGAGCCGGACATACCGAAGCGGCTATCGACCTGTGCCGACTCTCAGGGCTCCAACCCGCCGCCGCTCTCATCGAGATAATGAACGAAGACGGCACAATGGCACGACTGCCGCAACTTGAACAAACGGCTGAGAAATACGGACTCAAACTTATCTCTATAAAAGACCTTATCGCCTACCGGCTGCGCACCGAATCACTTATCGAAAGAGGAGAAACAGTACATCTGCCGACACAATACGGCGATTTCATGCTTACGCCTTTTAAGCAGATTTCCAATGGTTTGGAACATATAGCACTTGTTAAAGGCAGTTGGGAAGAAGGCGAACCGATACTCTGCCGCGTACACTCGTCTTGTATGACCGGCGACATCTTCGGTTCTATGCGATGCGAATGTGGCGAACAACTGCACAAAGCAATGCAACTCATTGAAAAAGAGGGAAAAGGCATACTCGTTTATATGAATCAAGAAGGGCGTGGAATAGGACTTATGAACAAGATTCGTGCGTACAAACTTCAGGAACAAGGCGACGATACCGTTGAAGCCAATATCCACCTCGGCTTCGACCCCGATGAACGCGACTATGGTGTTGGTGCGCAGATACTCAGACAGATGGGCGCACAGAAACTGAGACTTATGACCAACAACCCCGTCAAGCGTATCGGACTTGAGAGTTATGGTATTCAAATTGTGGAGAACATACCACTCGAAATAGCACCCAACCCCTTCAACGAACGCTATATGCGGACAAAAAAGGAAAAAATGCACCACCTGCTGAAGATGATTTGACACAAAATTCTCGCAGATAACGCTGATCACGTGATTGACACATTGAGACCTGAGGCAGTGGCAAAAAGAAAATACCGTTGCATCTGCTCGTCATCAGGCATCGGGTATTTTGACAAAGCACCAATAACACCTTGCGGACGAAAACGAAGTAAACGAACAGGGATAGCGGTTTGGAGCGCTGCTCTGTCGGAGGTTAGAACCCTTGCATTTAACACTTGGGCAACATTTGTGAGGATATTCTCTACATCGGTTGAAACGGAGAACTGCTGAGAGGGAAAATTGCTATTAGATTCTGAAACAAGTTGCTTCGCATCGTGGGGCCGTGCAGAATAAGGAGTATCCTCATTCCGACGAAGGTCGGAATCTCGCTGAAGAGTATCCTCATTCCGACGAAGGTCGGAATCTCGCTGAAGAGTATCCTCTTTCCGACGAAGGTCGGAATCTCGCTGAGGAGTATCCTCTTTCCGACGAAGGTCGGAATCTCGCTGAGGAATCTGAGATTCTGAAACAAGTTTAGAATGAGGAATTGAGGAATTGCTAAAAGACGGCAGACACACTATTCGCACTTCCGTCAGTTTGCCCAACTTTGACAAAAGACGCAAATTATCCTTTACTATATTATCATTGTCTGCACCTGTAAGACGTTTATACACACTACTATCCCACGCTTTCACATCAAGCATAACACCATCTGTGAGTTCGAGCAAACGAGGATATAACTGAAACGGGATAGTGCCATTGCTATCAATAAGACAACTGAGACCTAATGGCTTGATAAGTTCAAACAACTCCTCCACAAACTCCGCTTGCAACATACACTCGCCACCCGAGACGGTTATTCCACGAATGAAAGGTATGCCTTTCTTCACTTCTTCAGCCACTTCTGTAGCCGACATTTGGCGAACTTCGTTGTTGGAAGTTCTTTCCCAAGTCTCAGGATTATGGCAGTAGGCACAACGGATGTTGCACCCTTGAAGGAAGATGGCAGTACGATTACCCGGACCATCAACCGTTGATTGAGGTATTATTTTTCTTACATACCCAAGCACAATTCAAAAATTGCATTTATTCAAAGATTTTTATCTTCCACAATATCAACTATTTACACTCCCCTCACCTTCCTATCTTGCAGGTGTCCTGAAGCGTATGCGGGCGCACCAAACTGTGTAGTGTTCTGTAGCACCGCCTTACCCGCGTTCCATTTCTCCATCTCCGAACGTTTGACCAAATAACCTGTTATGCGCACCAAATCTGAGTCGGAAGCATAGAAGGCAATGTATTTCTGCCCTACACTGAAAGCACCTTTAACAATATCAAGCACGGCTGCCGGATTACGCTTGGCAGTTATGTCAAAAGGCAGGATGTCGGAACAACCTGTCGGGATAAACTTATGGAAACGAGCAGAATGGCGCAGATGGTCGTATATTGACTCCGGCTCATCGCCCACTGGAATACGCACACCCGAAGTGATGCCATAGTCGGTATCAATACCTACTTGTGCGTGAAGCAACAAACGATGGTTGGCAATCTCACAATACGGACATTCGTATTTAGCGGCAAAATCGGAAATAATGGTCATTATCTGTTCTGCAAGAGCGTCAGCCTCTTTGTCAGAACCGTATTTCTTGCCTTCGGGCATAAACATATTAGTTGCCTCGGCAAGACCTACGAGACCGAACATTGCTACAAACCTGTCGCGCTCAACAAACCCTTCGGTAGCAAGGAAATTGCTCTCAAAGAAACCCGATTTCTCAACGATGAAGCGTATTCGCTCTGACATATAATCAGCCATACAAAGCAGGGCTTCAGGCAGAAGGTTATGAAGGAAATCGTCTTTATCTTTAGCAAGTTTGGCAAGTCTGGGCAAGACTACACGAGTAAGAGTATAACTGCCACCGCCGATGGGTAAGATGTTATAGCAGGAAGATATGCCATAACGGTCGTAGGTTGTACGATTCAGTACATCGTTGCATATAGCGGGATTAGCCACCTCAAGCGAGCACAAGATGGCTTGTTCGGCAAAACTGTCAGGCGTTATTTGCGGGTCGTATTTAAGTGTCAGGTTCGGCACTGCCTGCTCAAGTTCTTTATCCACTTCAAGCAACAGCCGACCGGCACGAGTCTCCTCCGGTCCGAGATTAGCGTGCGAGAACGAGTCGGTTATGGTACGGTCAAGATAAATAAGGAACAAACGAAGTTTTTTCTTTACCTCGACATCAGTCAGATTCGTGATAAAAGGCTCTATGAGTTTGTCCAAATCGCCGAGAAAGACGGGATAGGTAGTGATTGACGGCACATGCCGATACACCACTTGCAGGAAGGTTAGCAGTTCGTCGAAGTCCGTTGGCGGGTCAAGTTCCAAAAACTTAACTCCTTGTTTTACAATCTTCTCATAATCGGGCATTATATAACGCGGACGATAAGGGGCGTTGCCTTCGTTCAGGTTGCAGATAGCACCTTTCTCGAAAAAGAAACGAGTGCGATCCGGCATTGGAAGGACAGAAAGAGTATCTTCAGCAGCATGAGCAAGAGCATTCACCTTCTGCTCATAACTGAGTTTTTGAGATGTTACAATAGAATAGATGTCTGACATGGTATTATTCTGGTTAATTGGTTAACTGATTAATTGGTTATCCTCATGCTGAACTTGTTTCAGCATCTCTTGTTTCAGCATCTCTTGTTTCAGCATCTCTTGTCCCAACCCTCATCCTGCACGGCCCCACGATGCGAAGCAACTTGTTTCAGGATCTTTCGGTGAGTATTTTGAGATCCTGAAATAAATTCAGGATGAGGTTTCACCTTTCACTTTTCTCTTCCGCAAAGATACTCAAAATAAACTATTTTAGCAAATTTATGCAATAATTTTATTTTTTTTGCAGAAAAGTTTGCATTTTTGAGAAAAATAATGTATCTTTGCACCGCCTTTTAGAAAATTAACTAAAAGGAAGGATGGGTGAGTGGCTGAAACCAACAGTTTGCTAAACTGTCGTACGGGTAACTGTACCGGGGGTTCGAATCCCCCTCCTTCCGCAAGACCGATGAATACAGGGGTTATGAGAGATTGGCTCGAAAAACCGAACCAAAATCGAACCAAAAATTTTTCACCCGCTTCATCGGACTTGTTGTATATATAAGTAGTTGGAATAGAGTAGTGCTACATTTTTCCAAGCGACTTTTCTACAAATTCATACACTTTTCCATGCGACTTTTACTAAATACACATTGCCATATACAGTGGTAGATAGTTTATATCATTTTCTTTGCCACCATTATCTTTGCTAAGGACAACGCTCCGTTCCACATATTCTGCAAGTTCGTCAAGTACATTATTGAGGGCGGTATGTTGTTTGTAATTATTGCCTGATTTGACTTCCAGTATGCTTACTTTGTTTCCCTCTTTAATTATAAAATCCAGTTCATTACGGCTTTTGCGGTCGTAGTAATGTAGTGTATGTCCGTGTTTGATTAGCTCTAATGCTACAAAATTTTCAGTCAGTGCTCCCTCGTTGATTGACAAATCACCTTGCATCACCTGCCATTGAATTTTGTCGTTCCACATTGCACACAGCAAACCGGTATCCAAGAGATAGACTTTGAACATATTACGGTTTTCATATTGCTCAAAAGGCAACGACAGGGAGTGTGTGTTGTAGCAGAATAGAGCCACACCGGCATCTTGCAGCCATTGGGCTGAATCACCGTATTTCTGCATATTACCCGACTGTTCCAAGTCGCTCAATACATATCGCTTATGGGGTTTGCTTAATTGCGTGGGGATAGCATCGAAAAATCGTTTTGCCCGATTCTTTTCGCTACCTGCATATTTGGCGATGTCGTTGCGGTAATTATCAATTATAAGCCGTTGTTGTCGAATCGTTTCGTTGAAATCCGGATTCTGAAGAAAGGTGGTTACCACTTTCGGCATACCGCCAACTATGAGAAAATTACGGTAGTGCCGCATCAACTGACTATGCAGAAACATATCCATCTCACTGTGTTCCGCATAGGTTTGGCGGATGATTCGGATTATATGGTCCCCGACATTATTTGCCCAAAGCCATTCTTCAAAATCCAACGGAAACATCTCTATTTGACTCTCAAATCCAACGGGATAACTGCTTACATCCGCATAGTTGATACCCAACAGTGAGCCTGATTCGATATAGTCGAACCGTCCGTCTTCAACCAAAAATTTTATGGCAGTTCGCGCTTTTGGGCAACTCTGTATCTCGTCAAAAAATACAAGTGTCTTGTTTTCCACAAATGGTCCATATCCCATTGCGCTTAGTCGAGCAACCACGGTTTGTGTGTCAAGCCTGCCGTTGAATGCTTCTTTTGCTATCGGATCCTGCTCAAAGTTTATTTCTATGAAATTGGAATAATTCTTTTGAGCAAACTCACGAATAGTAGTGGTCTTGCCCACTTGCCTTGCACCCTTCACCAACAAAGCTTCGTGAGAGTGATTCGTTTTCCAATTTTCCAACAGACTGATAATTTTACGTTTAAGCATAATTTAGTGTGTTATTGCAGTTGATTTCGCGTCTTTTTAGTGTGTTATTGCAGTTGATTTCGCGTCTTTTTAGTGTGTTATTGCAGTTGAATTAGAGCAAAAACAGTGCCAAATTGCAGTAGTTGTAAGAATTTTACAATGTTTTGATGGTTGTGTTTGGACTATAGGTCTTGAAAATCTGCTCAAAGTTGGTAGCGGTGCTATCATCAGCGTAACTTGAGTCGCACAGTGTGGCATATTGCGGTTGCTTCTTGGTGATAGCTGTGATCACGCTGTCCGTAACGCCGGTGTCAAAGCAGGCGATGGGGAAGCCGCTTACAAAGTTACAAAAATTTTCTTAATTTCAAAAAAAGTTAATTCAAATAACATGTTTTTTCAACAAAAGCACCATAATTAACCATTTGCCTATAGATACAACATTTATTTGCATAAGTGTCGAAAAAAAAGGGAGAAAATCGAACTTTAGAACTAAAGAAAAGTGTTCGATTTTTTGTATAAAATTTGCTTTTTGATGCTTTTATTTGTATATTTGTTGGTGAAATGCTAACTTTTGGCAGTTTTATCAATAGTAAAACAAATAAAAACAACCAAATTAAAATAACCAAATTAAAATCAGTTATTATGAAAAAATTTACTCTTACAAAAACAGTATTGTGTATGTTTATTATGCTGTTTGTGTCAAATTGGTCATTCTCACAATGCTATGAGACGACCGACGAGCGCACAAGCGCAAATGGTGAGTTGCAAAATGCAACAACAAAGAGTGAGTCAGGCTCTGTTGAATGGCTCTACAACAACCAATACAACTGCTGGAGTATCAATGCATACAAAGACACGGAAGACAACGAAGACTGGCTTATCTTTACTATGATTGAGAACTACAATGCCAAAGGTAGTGTGATAAAATTCAAACAAGCCATCAACTTTGCCCAATCCAATGGAGTGGATGTAACGAAAAATATGCGTTGCTACCTCATTGATAACTGGCAAGGAGAAACATATTTCGATATGTACACCTTCCGTCCGCTTGAGATAAAGAACTATCCCACCACAGACAGTTACAATTTTGTTGAGAGCGAGATAGTAGTGCCTGAAGAGTATCTTGACGGCGTTTATTATTATGCCCTTTGCTTCTGCTATGAGAGCGAAGCAGGCAAAGCAGCGGCTTGGCAGATAAAAGATATTGTTGTAACAAACCATTGCGATGGATACAATGGTGACAACGAAAATGAAGTAATCGTAGAGTCACCTATCTCCTTGCCCAATGTTGGTTCGGCAAGACTGAAAGTAACTGCCAACAATGTGCAGAACTACTATTACAACTACGATGAGACAAGTCGTACTTCGTCAGGCAACACATTCAATTATGATTCATATAACGGTTTTGAAGAAAAAACCAATTTGATAGCAGAAGCCCTGCTTATGACCAATGCCGATGTTTATGCCCTTTGCGAAGTAGAAGCCACACAAAAAGTGCTCGACTATTTGGCTTCAAGGATGAACAGTATTTCAAAGACAAGCAATTATGTAGCCGTTCAAGACGGCATTGAAGTGCCTAACGACGATTATGACAACAGTCTTAAGTCAGGTTTTATTTACAGAAAAGACAAAGTAAAACCTGTAGGAAGCAACTCTACCGCTTCGTCTGCTACCTACTACTACAAATATACTATGCGTATTCAAGCCTTTGAAGAGTTGGCAAGCGGTGGCAGGTTCACTATCGCAATGAACCACTTCAAAGCGGGTGGCAATAGTTCTGACGAGTCGGCAAGAACACAAAATGCTATTGACCTTATTAAGGCTCTTCAGTCGGGCAAAGCCATCGACCCTGATATCCTTATACTTGGCGACTTGAACTGCCAAATGACAGAAGATGCCTGCTCACGCATAAGCAAAGCCGGATACGAAGAACAACTGCTCAAATACAACTCTAACGCCTTCACTTACTGCTATAGCGGATACTCACTTATCGATCACGCCTTTGCTAACGCAAGCATGACAAGTCAGATAACAGGTGCAGATGTGTTCCATATCAATACAAAATGTTCTGAGGAGTCGTATAAAACATATTCATACCGCTATTCCGACCACGACCCATACACCATTGGTATAAAACTCAACGAACCGACAGGTCTTGAAGACATACAAACAGATAATAACTCAAACGGCGCAACAAAGATTTTCCACGAAGGAAACATCTATATCATAGTTGGCGAAAAGATTTACAACGCTATGGGCTTGGAAATAAAATAATACGGATAAGTCCAAGATAAAAATTGAGAGTTGGTACTGCTTGCCGGTATCAACTCTCAATTAATTAGTTTTGGCTAATATATTCGTGGAAGCGAATGACTGCATATATACCTTTCTTAAACACTTCCAACAAAAAACTCTCGTTGGGCGAGTGAATAGCGTTCTGCTCAAGTCCGAACCCCATCAGAATGGTTTTTACACCTAAGATTCGTTCAAAATCGGCAATAATAGGGATACTGCCACCTCTTCTTGCAGCGATAGGTCGTTTGCCGAAAGCCTCCTCAAAAGCCTTTTCTGCGGCTTTGTATTGTGGCAAATCTATAGGACACACATACCCCTCACCGCCATGCATCGGCGTTATCTCCACTCTTATAGACTCCGGTGCTATCTCACGAACATAATCGATAAAGGCTTGTGATATCTTTTCGTGGTCTTGGTTTGGTACCAAACGGCACGACACTTTGGCAAAAGCCTCGCGCGGAATAACCGTTTTGCTACCTTCACCCATATATCCGCCCCATATACCGCATACATCAAAACTCGGACGGCAAGAGTTACGCTCTAATGTGGAATAACCAACCTCTCCTTCTGTTTCAGGGATACCGATGTTTTCGCAATACTGTTTCTCGTCAAACGGAATAGATTTAATCATTTCTCTTTCCTCTTGCGGGATGGGCAACACATCGTCATAGAAATGCGGAATGGTTATGCGTCCGTCCTTATCTTTCATTCGGGCTATAAGTTCGCAAAGTACATTTATCGGGTTAGCCACAGCCCCGCCGAAATGCCCCGAATGCAAGTCACGGTTTGGTCCTGAGACGCGTATCTGCCAATAGGCAAGACCACGAAGTCCGACTGTAAGTGACGGCAGTTCGCGCCCTAACATACTCGTATCGGAAACAAGTATGATATCGCTTTTGAGTTCGTCTTTGTGAGTTGTCAGGAACTTAGTCAGGTTAGGCGAGCCAATCTCCTCCTCACCCTCAAAAATGAAGGTAACATTATGTTTTAGAAGTCCACGACTGCACAAGTATTCAAATGCTTTGACTTGAATCATTGTTTGTCCTTTATCATCGTCCGCACCACGGGCATAAAGCCTGCCGTCTTTTACGTCAGGTTCAAAAGGTTCTGTTTTCCACTCATCAAGCGGCTCTACAGGCATAACATCATAATGTCCATAGACAAGGACTGTTGAGGGTTTTTCGTTTTTTTTCTGACAATAGTAATGCCCAACAACGATAGGGTTGCCTTCCGTAGGATGAATTTTCACTTCCTGAGCCCCTGCTTGAAGCAACAGTGTTTTCCAGCGTTCGGCACAAGCGAGCATATCTGCCTTATGTTGCGGGTCTGGCGAGATGCTTTTGATTCGTATCAGACTACCCCACTCGTCTATAAATCGAGGCATCTGAGAATCGATGTAATCAAGAATTTGTTTATCCATAAGAATTGTGAATTGTAAATTGTGAATTGTGAATTATGAAATCTCTCCCCAATTGACTACTGTCTTTTTCATTGTCTTTAGTTGGTCGGCATACACTTTATTTTGTGCCGATTGCAGTTCGGGGTCGTTTTCAAGTATCTCTTCTGCCGCTTGTCGTGCCACTTCAAGTATCTGTCCGTCGGTAGAGAGCGAAGCAATATGCAGTTCAAAAGGCAAGCCTGACTGTTGCGTTCCTTCCATATCACCGGGACCTCTCAGTTGCAGGTCTGCCTCAGCAATACGAAAACCATCGTTGGTAGCCACCATGATGTCCATCCGCTGGCGAGTCTCTTTGCTTATTTCTACTTTTGTGAGCAAAAGGCAATAACTCTTATCTGCCCCTCGCCCGACACGCCCGCGCAGTTGGTGCAGTTGGCTTAGTCCGAAGCGTTCGGCATTCTCAACTATCATAACCGTTGCGTTAGGCACATTGACACCCACTTCTATAACCGTTGTAGCCACAAGAATCTGCGTCTTACCCTCGGCAAAAAGGCGCATCTGCTCATCTTTGTCCGCCGCGCGCATCTTGCCGTGCACCATTGATATGTTCATTGTCGGGAACTGCTCGCACATATATCGGAAACCGTTTTCAAGATCGGCAAGGTCGCTTTTCTTACCCTCTTCAATAAGCGGATAGACGACATATACCTGTCTGCCGGCGGCAACCTCTTTTGCTATAAACTGATTGACCGACTGCCGTCGCAGTTGTGAATAGTGCATAGTCGTTATCGGCTTTCGTCCGGGGGGCAGTTCGTCAATAACACTAACCGACAAGTCGCCATATACCGTCATAGCAAGCGTTCTTGGGATAGGCGTTGCCGTCATGACAAGCACATGTGGCGGGTTTTGATTTTTTGACCATAGTTTGGCTCTTTGCGCTACGCCAAAACGATGCTGTTCGTCAATAACAACCAAGCCAAGATTACCAAACTGAACAGTGTCTTCAATAAGCGCATGCGTGCCTATGAGGATATCAATGAGTCCTTGACGAAGGTCTGCAAGTAGTGTCTCGCGTTTCTTCTTTGTAGTTGAGCCGGTCAGCAGTTCCACTCTCACGGGCATCTCGCCAAGCATAGAGCGGAAAGTCTCGTAATGTTGCGTTGCAAGAATCTCGGTAGGAGCCATTATACTACTCTGAAAACCATTATCTTTGGCAAGCAAGCAGCACATAAGTGCCACCAGTGTTTTGCCACTACCCACATCGCCTTGCAAGAGTCTGTTCATCTGTTTGCCACTCTTCATATCAGTCTGTATCTCACGGATGACACGCTTCTGCGCATTTGTAAGAGCGAAAGGCAGACGATTAAAATAAAAACCATTGAACGCTCGACCGACAATAGGCATTCTGTAGCCCACAGTTTGAAGACGGGCTAAACGGCTTTGCTTGAGTATCTGGAGTTGAATGTAGAAAAGTTCCTCGAACTTAAGTCTTTCTTTAGCTTTTTGAAGAAGTGGTGTGTTTTTCGGGAAGTGTATATTCAGAATACTCTCTGTAAGCGACATCAAGTGATACTTATCAATGAGGTCTTGCGCAAGCGTCTCGTCCAAGCCTTGTTTTTCCACATCGGGCAATATCGTTTCCATTATCTTGCGTATCTGCTTGGTGTTGAGATACGAGTTTTTCATCTCGCCCGAAGTGTTATAGTAAGGTTCAAGTCCTTGAATCTTTTGCAGGTTCACCTTGTCAAGCGGTTGCAGTTCGGGATGTGCAAAACTCCAACCATGGTTGAAAAGTGTAGGTTTGCCAAACAAGAGGTAAGTTACTCCTGCTTGCAGTTTGACATAATCAATTCCGCTAAACCAGATAAGTTCAACTGTATCACGCCCGTCAGTGAAAAGTCCTTTCAACTGCCGATGCTTGCCTCGTTCGTCAATATGAAGCGAAGTAACCTGACCTATTATCTGCACAAATGTTTCAGAGTCTTCTATCTCACGAATCTTATAGAAGCGACTTCGGTCAATATACTTGTATGGGAACACATAGAGCATCTGTTTTGCCGTTGAGACATTAAACTCTTTCTTTAGCAATTCAGCGCGCTTGGGACCTACACCTGTTACATATTTGATTTCTTTGTCCTGAAAACTCATACTTACGAAAAACTTACGCACAAAGTTACTATTTTTTGATAAAAAATACAAATCTTACGGAAAAATAAAAACTTTTTTGTAATTTTGCCAAATCAAAAATCCTAATTATGGCAGGCTTGTATATTCATATCCCCTTTTGTGGTAGCAGATGTGTTTATTGCGACTTCTACTCAACCACCTCGCTTGAATTGAGAGAACAGTATGTCGATTGTTTGTGCGAGGAACTGAAAATGAAGCGAACTGCAGAACCCATTTTCGCAAGCGGAGACACCTGCACAACCATAGAAACTATATACTTCGGTGGTGGTACGCCTTCGCTACTAACTCCACCGCAGATTTTGCGTATCCTCAGGTGTATTGCTAAGTATTTCACTCTTGCTTCGGATATTGAAGTAACACTTGAAGCCAATCCGCAAGACCTGGATAAGACCTACATCACTTCTTTGCTCGGTATCGGGATAAATCGCTTAAGCATTGGTTGCCAATCGTTTCAGAATGACTTCCTGAAGTTTTTACATCGCAGGCATACCGCAGAACAGGCAATACAGGTTGTTGAACTTGCCCACCAATGCGGATTTGAGGACATAAGTGTTGACCTTATTTACGGCTTACCAAAACAGACACTCAAAGATTTTCAGCAAGACATCCAAACAGCCTTATCGCTACCTGTGAAACACATTAGTACTTATTGTTTGACTATTGAAGAGAACACTCCTCTGCATAAAATGTTCTTGAAAGACAAAAGCCTTCAGCAGGACGATGAAACGCTCAACGACATGTATTCGATGCTATGTGAGAAACTCAACAGTTGGTACCACTATGAAGTCTCAAATTTTGCTATCAACCAACAATTTATCTCTCAGCACAATAGCAGTTACTGGAACAATACTCCGTATCTTGGCATTGGTGCTGGTGCTCACAGTTACGACGGAAACAACACCCGTTCTTGGAACATTTCAAACCTGCAAAAATACATAAGCGAGATTGAGAAAGATGTTTTGCCTTGCGAGAAAGAGACTCTAACTGATGAAGACCGCCTGACGGAACTCGTTATGCTTCGACTGCGTACAAAAGAAGGCATCAACCTTACTTCACTTAACGAACAAATACGCAACAAACTCTTAAGCAAAGCAAAACCGTTTATTGAGAGTGGTAAACTGAAAATTGCAGACAATCACCTGTCTGCAACACGACAAGGTATAGCAATACTAAACCTTATAATTGAGGAGTTAATCTGATACTTTTCAGTTCTTTTCTATACAAAGGGTAGTTCGGGCAATAGCGAAACACAAGTTTCCAAAAAGCACTGCTATGGTTGGCTTCAACAAGGTGGCAACACTCGTGAACAACCACATATTCAATCAGTTCTCTGCGAACTCTCGAAAGTTCGATGTTGTAAATAATAAGTCCGCGTCTGCTGTAACATTCACCCCAATAAGAGCGCACTTTCTTTATTTGAATCTTAGGCACAGGCACACCTAACTTGGTGGCATAATACTGCGTCAATTCAGTTACAATAGGTCGCAATTTTGAGTAATAGAAATTAGCAAGTGCCATTTGCTCGCTCATTTTTTCCGGCACTTGCAGTATCAAACTATTATCCACAGTAAAGCCTTTAGGCACAGGGGAAACAGTTTTCTTAATCAGCAAAGAGTATGTCTGTCCGAACAGTTGAATCTCAGTCATAGGCTCTCTTACAACATAAAATGCAGACGGTTATATACATTTGCCTCCGAAGTACCGGCATCGAAATCAAGAAACAAAAGCGACAGATTAGGATACAGCGTCTTGAAGCGTTTCTCTATACCTTTGCTAATGATATGATTGGCAATGCACCCAAACGGTTGAAGCGACACTACCTTGTTAATACCATGCTCTGCCATATAGCATATCTCACCCGGAAGGAACCACCCTTCACCAAAGTCTGCCGCCGGATTGATTACTTTTTTGGCCGCTTCAGCATAATGAAAAATATCTACAAATGGTCGATAATGAGGGTAATCTTTGCAAACATCATCGTAACTGTGAGCAACCTTATTAAGCCACATATTCACACCTTTCATAAGCCAAACGGGAGCATTTTTCTCTTTTATATGATTCTTACGGTTTATAGAAGCATTGACAATACTTGTAGAGAAAAATCCGGAGATGGCAGGCGGAACAACCTCAATGTTATGGTCAATAAGCCACTGAATAGTGTTCTTGTTGCTGAAGGAATTGTACTTGACATAAATCTCTCCTACCACACCCACAACAGGCACTTCTTTCCCTGCGTCCATACAAGCCTCAAACTCTTTCACAGCCTCTGCAAGCAGAACACGCATTTCAGAGAACTTGCGATTGAAAACAAGCGGTTGAACAAACCTCAAATACTTGTCGTAAATCTCTTTTGCACTACCCTTTTCCTTTTCTCGAGCCACGGCAGGATAGTATAGTTTGGCAAGTGTATCGGCAAAATAGATAGAATGAACAACGGGCTGAAGCATTCTCTTCCAAGGGATATTGAATCCGGGTTGAGTGTTTCTAAGTCCTTCACCAATCGCTACAGAAATAACCGGCACATCAGCAAACCCCGCCTTCACAAGAGCATTCTTTATGAGCGAATAGTAGTTGCTTGCACGACATTGCCCACCCGTCTGCGTGATAGCAACAGCCGTTTTATCCAAATCATATTTGCCTGATTTCAACGCACGAAGTATGGAACCTACAACGATAGTTGCAGGATAACAAATATCATTGTTGGCATCTTTGAGCCCTTCCTCTGCATCGGGCAGACTGCCCATCGGCAACACCTCCATATCATAACCCATCATCTTGAAGGCTGTAGGCAAAAACTCCGAATAACCTTCTGCAAAATAAGGTGCAAGAATAGTACGCACACGGTCAGACTTCTCAAACGATTTGGTAGTCCATTGTTGTGTTGCCTTGTTAGCACTATTATCTCTCTTCTTTGTTTGTACTGCCACACTGTCCACAAGCGAACGCACACGCAGTCTGAGCGAACCTATATTATTTACATCGTCGATTTTTAGTACTGTGAGATTCTTCTGAAAACGATTGAGAATGAGCCTCACTTCGTCCAAGATAAAAGCATCAGGTCCGCAACCGAATGAAGTCAGTTCAACCATGTGAAGGTTATCATAGTCGTACTTACCACAGAAATATGCGGCTTTGAACAGTCTGTTTGGATAAGCCCACTGGCTGAGCGCATTGATTTGAGTATAAATATCCGAGCCTGCTTCGCGTGCCACATTCTCGGTTATCACATCCACTCCCATCTCACTTATGCACTCGGCTATTTTATGTTCAATAAGCGGGTCAATATGATACGGTCTGCCGGAAAGCATTATGACCATTCTTCCCGCTTCCTGCGCCTTATTAAGCACTTCTTCTGAACGACGAGTAAGAAATTGCAGATAGTCCTCTTGGGCCTTTATGGCAAAGGTGATAGCGTTTTGAGAAACCTGTTCGCTAACACCTAACTTGCGCAGATATTCCGTGCACGACTCACGTAACATCTTCTCCTCTTTGAACGATATGACGGGCGAATCGAAAGGAATGCCGTATTTGCCCTCAGGGTCAATACTGCTTCTCATAACATCCGAATAACCTGACACTATCGGGCAGTTGAACGAATTACCCGACTCTTTGTCCTCTTTCTTCTCATACACCACCCAAGGATAGAATATACGGTCAGGTCTGCGCTCTATAAGATCCATCATATGCCCGTGAAAGAGTTTGGCTGGGAAACAGATATTATCAGCCATTATACTGCCTATACCCTTTTCGTACAGGCGATTAGTGGAAATGTTCGACAGAACGACACGAAAACCGCAAAGAGAAAAAAGGGTGTTCCAAAACGAAAAATTCTCGTACATTCCCAAACCGCGGGGAATACCAATCGACGGGGCATCAGGTGGCAGTACGATATTGTTTTTAGAGAAAAGCATACGATACTTTTCCTGAAAAAGATTTACACCTTTGTATTGAGACTTATTCTCGTTGCTGTAAACCTTCTCACAGTTATTTCCTGAATAGAAATGCCTGTCGCCGGAAAAAGTATATACTTTTACCACACAATGATTCTGACAACCCGGGCATACCTCCGTTTTTGTCGTAAAATCTTTCGAAGATAATATGTCTGACAATTTTTGCATCTGAATAATACAAGTTAAGAACATCTGCCAAGTGCATATAATGCAGCACCGTAAGCCCCCATAAGTTCAGGAATGTCGGAAAAACTGACAGTAGTGGATGTCAGCAGTTCCAAGGCTCTGACAACACTATGATTCCTGAATGTACCTCCCTGAACAACTATATTTTTACCTAACTCACTCACGCTTTGCAGTTTCAAGACCTTGTACAAGCAGTTTTTAATCACCGAATAACTGAACCCGGCAGCAATATCATCCACCTTTGCTCCCTCACGCAGGGCTTGCTTCACTTTCGAGTTCATAAACACAGTACAACGCGTACCAAGGTCGTAGGGTTGCCGGGCAAAGCATGCCATTTCAGCAAACTGCTCGATAGAATAGCCCAACTGCTCTGCAAAAGTCATAATAAAAGAACCACAGCCGGAAGAACAAGCCTCGTTTATCTCAATACGATTGATTGAACCGTTACTGACAAATATAGCCTTCATATCCTGACCGCCTATGTCAAGCACGAAACTCACCTTCTCGTCAACCGCCCTTGCACCCATAAAATGTGCCATCGTCTCAACTATGCCATAGTCAAGATTGAAAGCCGTTTTGAGCAAGCCCTCGCCATAACCTGTTGCACAAGAACGGACAATCTGCAGATCATCTCCGAACGGGCATACACTGCGCATACGAGATAGCATATCCACAAAAGTCTGAAAACTATTGCCGTTATTGTAGCGGTAATCGGAATAGACTAATTCACCTTTGGTGTTGAGTATAACAAGTTTGGTCGTTGTACTGCCACTGTCAACACCAAGAAAAACTTGTCGCTCAAAATCGCCACGCTTCACTTTAAGTGTTTGCTTCCCCGCAAGCCAAGTTTCATATTCTTTTTTAGTTGAGAACAGTTGTGGCAAAGAACCTTCTATTTTTTCCGTCGGATGCTTCTTTTCCCAAAGCGACAACAATTCGCTCACCTTCATTTTCTTTTCCTCTTCTGACAGTAGCGCACACCCCCAAGCCGATACATATTGCGCATATCTATCAACAATACAATCGTCTGTCTGCAAGTGCATTACCTGAATAAAATGCTTCACAAGTTCAGGCAGGAAAGCAAAAGGCCCACCTGAAAAGAACACCTTACCTTTTATGTCCATTCCTCGTGCAAGTGCCGACACAACCTGCATTGCGACAGCGTGAAACATCGAAGCGGCAATGTCCTCTTTGCTTACCCCGCGACTAAGCAGATTTTGAATATCAGTCTTCGAAAACACTCCACATCTTGAAGCGATAGGATAAAGTCCGGTAGAGCGAACAGCAAGATCCTGAAGCGATGCCGTCTCTACACCTAAAAGCGTGGCAGTCTGGTCAATAAATGCCCCCGTACCACCGGCACAGTTGCCATTCATACGCATGTCAGGCACCCTGCCTTCGTCAAAGAAAATCATCTTACAGTCCTCGCCGCCCATATCTACAAAAGTATGAACTTGCGAATACTTCGTCTGTATATACTTGAAAGCGGCTAATACTTCCTGACGAAAAGGCAAACCTAATCGGGCAGCATAGCCCATACCGACAGAACCGGTAATGACAGTCTGCACATTGGCATCATCAACTGATTGAAACGCACGCTTGAGCATTGCGATACAAGCCGTTTGCGGGTCTGCATTATGACGGCGATAGTCGCTGAAACACAAGTTTCCATCGCTATCTGACAACACCATCTTAACGGTTGTAGAGCCTATGTCTATTCCTAACTTATAATCCATAATTAACTCTACAAAAATACAAAAATCAAACCACTTTTCAAAATTATTCAACAAAAAGAACATTTTTAACGCACAAAAGACATTTTTGTCATAGATTTGTAAAATTGCTTTTTTTTGTGTATCTTTGTATGCTTTTTGGAAAAGTTTAATATGCAAATCAAAAGAATATATATATCATCGCTATTATTGCTTTTGGTATCCGTGTGTTCGCACGCCCGCATAGGTAGTGGTGTGTTTGCTTTTATGCATGTGCCTGCCTCTGCCCGTATAGGTATGCTTGGCTCACACAATGTCAGCATCGACGAAGGCGAACTAAGTTTTGCACTTCAAAACCCCGCCCTGCTGTCGGAGAAAACTCACATGCAACTGCAACTCAATTATACCTACTACATACAATCAATACATCTCGCTTCGGCAATGTATTCGCACAACTACAAACGCAACTACTTTGCTGCAGCCATTCATTACATGGACTATGGCAAGATGGACCGCACAACCGAAACAGGACAGCAAATAGGTTCGTTTTCAGCGCGCGATATGTACATCGACCTTATTTATGCCCGCCAACTTAGCGAACTTTTCCGTATAGGCGTGGCTCTCAAACCTGTTTATTCCAACTATGCCGGCTATTCAAGTTTCGCACTCGGTGCTGATGTCGGCGGACATTTCCAGACGCGCGACAAGAGTTTTCAATTAGGTTTGAGTCTGCAAAACATCGGTTGGCAACTGAAAGGCTTCTACTCCGATGAGAACGGACAAAAACGCGAGCGACTGCCACTGAACCTCGTTTTGGGACTCAATTATCGGTTCAAACACGCCCCTATCCGTTTGAGTTTCACAATGCACGACTTGCAATCGTGGAAAGCACCCGGTGTCAAATGGTATGATAACCTTTTCCGACATACCGTTTTTGCACTTGACATCGTTCCCAAATCCGATAAGTTCTATCTTACTTTGTCATACAACCACCAGATTCGTGCAGAGATGCACCTGAAAGACCAACGCTCACTTGCCGGTTTTGCCCTCGGTGCAGGACTCAACCTGAAACAGTTCCGCATGGCTTTTGCCTTCTCGCAATATACCAAAGGTGCATATCTGTTTCAAGCATCACTTTCACTTAACATAAACCAGTTGATGAAATGAAAATAAATATAGCAGTTGACGGTTATTCATCTTGTGGCAAATCCACAATCGCAAAACAACTTGCACAATATGCAGGATATACTTACATTGACTCCGGTGCTATGTACCGCGCAGTCGGACTGTTCTGCAAGAGAAACAATCTTTTTACTTCCGAAAGCATTGATGAGAACCGCCTTCGAGAAATTTTACCTTCCGTCAGACTAAGTTTTCAAAACGGTCATATCTGCCTCAACGGTGAAGATGTAGAACAATATATCCGCACTCTCGAAGCAGGCGATTGGGCATCGAAAGTCAGCACTCTCGGTTTCGTTAGAGCCTATCTTGTTGCAGAGCAGCAAGCAATGGGCAAAGCAAAAGGTGTGGTAATGGACGGACGCGACATCGGAACAGTCGTTTTCCCACAGGCAGAACTAAAACTCTTCCTTACTGCCAAGCCTGAAGTCCGTGCAGAGCGACGCTACAAAGAACTGCTCGAAAAAGGCATCAAAGCCGACCTTCAAGAAGTGCTCAAAGAACTTAACGAACGCGACTGGCGCGACACACACCGCAAAGAGAGTCCGCTTGTACAAGCCAAAGACGCTCTGCTTGTGGATAACTCCGATATGACACCTCAGCAACAACTCGACTATGTCATCCGACTTTTCAACCAAACAGCAAATAGAGATTGACCCCGAATCGGGCTTCTGCTTCGGAGTGGTAACTGCCATAAAAAAAGCCGAAGAAGAACTTGAAAAAGGCAAACTGTATTGTCTTGGCGATATCGTACACAATGGTCAGGAGGTGAACCGTTTGGAGAAATTAGGATTACAAACCATTATGGGCGACAATCTGCAAGACATATCCTGCAGCAGAATACTTTTCCGTGCTCATGGCGAACCACCTGCAACCTACAAAAAAGCAAAAGCAAACGGTAACGAGATTGTTGATGCAACCTGCCCCGTTGTGCTTAACTTGCAGAAACGTATACGCGAACAATATCTGCAAACCCCACAGGCACAAATCGTTATATTCGGCAAACGCGGACATGCCGAAGTAATCGGACTGCAAGGACAAACCGACAACACCGCTATCGTCATCGAACACCTTGATGAAATAAACAACATTGATTTTAATAAAGATATCTATCTTTTTTCCCAAACAACTAAGTCTGTTGATGAATTTGAGAAATTAGTAGCCGCCATTGAGCAAAGAATCGAAAAGGAACAAGGGTTGAATCAGCCAAAAAAACAAAGGATAACTTTTTGTTGGCACGATACCATCTGCCGGCAAGTGCGTAACCGCACAAAACATCTGCAACAGTTTGCTCTCACGCACGACCGCATCCTCTTTGTTGGAGGGCACAACTCATCGAACGGACATGTGCTTTTCAGTCAGTGTAAGGAAGTAAACGACGATGCCGTATATGTGTCGTCGCCACAAGAAATAACCGAACAATATATACTTGCTTCAAAAGGCAAGACAATAGGTATCTGCGGCGCAACATCTACCCCTAAATGGCTGATGCAAGCCTGCGCAGACAAACTGAAAGAACACCTCATTCTGACGAAGGTCTGAATCTAATGCCTCATTCTGACGAAGGTCAGAATCTAACGAATTATGAATATATAATCTTAACATATATGGAATACAGCATCAAATGTATAGGTCTGTTGACCTCCGGCGGTGATGCCCCCGGAATGAACGCCGCAGTAAGAGCGGTAACACGCACTGCTATCTTTAACGGAATAAAAGTAAAAGCCATATACCGTGGCTACAAAGGTCTCATAACAGGTGAGATACGCGAGTTTCAGACACAAGATGTCAGCGGTATCATAGGTCGTGGCGGAACGATACTCAAGACCGCCCGTTGCGAAGAGTTTCGCACTCCCGAAGGCAGACGCACTGCCTACGAGACCATGCTTCGCGAACAGATTGACGCACTCATCGTCATAGGTGGCGACGGCACTTTCACCGGCGCAAGAGAACTTGCAAAAGAGTATAACATCCCTATCGTCGGCGTACCCGGAACGATTGACAACGACCTTTGGGGAACCGACTCCACCATCGGATACGACACCGCTCTTAACACAATAATGGAATGTGTTGACAAGATTCGCGACACTGCCTCCTCACACGAGCGAGTCTTCTTCGTTGAAGTGATGGGACGCGATGCCGGTTTCCTTGCACTCAACAGTGCGCTTGCTGCAGGTGCAGAAGCAGCCATCATTCCTGAACGCAAGACACCCGAAGAGCAACTTGAAGCCTTCATCGGCAACGGACTGAGAAAATCTAAGAACTCAAGTATCGTTATTGTTGCCGAAAACCCCGAAATAGGCGGGGCGCAAGGACTTGCCAACACACTCAAAGAGAAGCACCCCGAGTATGATGTCCGCGTAACTATATTAGGACACCTGCAACGAGGCGGTTCGCCAACAGCCTACGACCGCATTCTCGCTTCAAGAATGGGAGTAGCGGCTATAAACGCACTGCTTGAAGAACAGCGCAACATAATGATCGGAATAAAGAACGATGAACTCGTCTATGTGCCTTTCTCTAAAGCGATAAAAGACGACAAGGATGTCAATCCTGACAGCGTTCAAGCCTTACAGATATTGGCAATCTAAAGACTGGCGTTTGAACCAACGAAACAGCAAAGGCAGACGGAACCAGCCGTTGAACACCTTGCTCACTACTATAGCCCTTTGCTTTTCCGCCCCGAACTGTTTAAGCAGCGAGGCGGATTGGTGTTTTTTAGGTAAACACAAATCAACACGCAACTGCATCGTATGGGCTTTCTTCAACGCCTCAACCAAAAGTCGTGCTGACGCTCCGCTGTCTTGGTGCAAACGGCTGCTATATGCCATAAGCAGATACAAGGTCTTACTGTCCCAAACCAAGAAAGCGGCAGCAAGAGTGTCACCCACCATATTAGTCAGACGGAGCAACTGACCACGATGCTCACGAACAACCTTCTGATACAAAACTAAGAAAAACTCGCGCGTATAAGGCAGACTTATATGCTGTTCTAATGCACATTGCTGTGCAAAACGATAAAACTCTTCGGCAGACATATCGTTATCGCTACCCAAAGTAACCGAACGCGCCAACTCGCTTGTACGCTGCTTGTTGAAGCGTTTGATGACGATATCAATATCTTCTAAATGTTCAAACACAAAACGCGACACTTCGGTCTGCTTGAATCCGTTTTTGGCAAAACGCTCAGGCATAAAACTGCGAAGCGGGAACTGATGTCTATAATAAGCCAAACCTAAACTTGCAAGTTGCCCGCACAAATCTGTGGCAATACGGTCTAACTGCTGAGGTTGTGAAACGATGTCAGGACGAACAACCACTCCCGCCTCAAGCGTCTTAAGCGGCATATCAGAATACTGCATACGCCAAGTGTTGTATCTGCAGTACGGCAACATAGCGAGCACTGTGCCGTCTTCGTCTTCTGAAAACAACACATCCCACTGCTGACCGGCATAAACGGCATCAAGCCACCACGACTCAAAAAACACAGACGCCCCACCCCAGTCTTGAAGCAACGAGGCATATTTAGTCTTATTATTCTGCACTAACACTATATCCGACATATCAATTCACAATTTACAATTATCTTCGTGCACTTCGGTGGCATTTTTGCCACCAAATACAATTCACACATTTCAATACTTCCTGACAAAAATACATAATTTTTGCAAAATAAACAAAAAAACTTTAATTTATCTCTCTTTCAGCCAAAAATCATATATAAATTCATAAAAAAAGTGCTTGTAAATACAAAAAATATACTTACAAGCACATTGCTTAATGAACAAATCTACTTACCGGAATCCTTAAGATATTTAGAAATTCAGGCTCAGCCCTATACCGTTCCTACTTGTCTGAAGATTCAGGGTAACGACATTGTTTGTGGAGCATTGCTTGTTGTAAGTCAGATATGCGGTTTTTTTCTTCTTCACACCTACCGCCATAAGAGGAATACTTGCAGCCAACATTCCGCTACCGATAACTATCATTGAAAGATATGCGGCACAACCATCGCGATTTTCGGATAGAGATTCAGAGTCCACCAAATCTGCTATTTCGTTATCGCAATTGACAGCTGCAAAAGCAAAACCTGACACAAAAAGCCCGCTCCCGACGACAAACAATCCTGCTCCCCAGCCGGTCATCTGCTGTCCTTTGCGATACTGACGATAAGCAGCTTCGCAATTGTTTTCAAGAAAATAACGAAATTCCCTTTTGTTCATTATTTCCCCGTTTAATGAATATTTGTTTGGAGACAAACGCTTAACTACGGGGCTGTTGGTTGTTGTTTGTTCTTTAGGTGTTTCTGCCACAAACAAACGATTGGCAAGTTGAGTACACCCCTTTTCAATACCTGCAATGTCCGTACCCATTGTTGTGTTGTCCATTTTTTCAACCTTACCGGTTTCAACATTAAGTATTTTGGCACTTACATATATGGTCCGCTTGTCGCTTGTAAAAATACCTTCGGTAACAAGAATAAGCGAGACACCGGTCATCTCGCCGAGTCTGCGAATCTCTTCGCTACTTACCATACCTGTCCGTTGGAAGTTCTGCTCACTCATAATGATATCCACATCCGAGCGGTCGTATGCTTCAAAGCCGGGAGTGTTGGTAATTGCCTTTGCCAAACTACTACGCAAAACGAATTTTTGATTGTACGAAAGGTCTCCCTGCCTATCCACAACTTCCAATACCGCCACTTTCTTTACTTCTTCTGCAAAAGCAGTCAAAGAGCAAAGTATCAAACAGAAAACTAATACAAACTGTTTCATTGTTTTTTATTTATTTAATTATGCCTACTCTTTATAGGATTTTCGGCATACTCCTATTTTATTTGCGTTGGTGCATAAAAAAAGCATAAGCCTCATCAGTTGCTTATCACAAATGAGGCCTTAGCATACCGTTAGAATAATAAACAACAATGAAACCTACGCCGTATGATAGTTACGAATACAATCATACCCATAGGCATCTATTGCTACTCTGCCGTGATTCTAACAAGAAAAGTTGCTAAGTTTTCATTTGTCAAAGCAAAGCGTCAGTAAACGCCAATACATATATTTTGCCGTCTAACGACAATTAGCGACACTTCGCAGTCTTTAGCGACAGAACCCCCCGCCCATCAGTTACAGAAAGCAACTAAGCGTAGAATTCAATGCAAAAATAATAAAAATATAGTAAATATGCAAATATAACTAAAAAAAACAATAGAATTTGTAGTTTTTATATTTTTTTTGTACTTTTGTGCGAATTGTAAATTGTAAATTGTGAATTGTGAATTGTAAATTGTTTATGAACACTATAGGTACACTTTTTCGTTTTACTGACTTTGGCGAGTCGCACGGTAAGGCTGTCGGCGGAGTAATAGACGGGTGCCCTGCCAACCTCAGTATCGACTTTGAAGCCATAAGGCGCGACCTTGACCGCCGAGCCGGGCGTGGATTGGATTATATAGGCATATCCGAGCGAGCCAAAGCGGAAAACGATGAGGTAATATGGCTCTCAGGCTTAAAAGACGGTCAGACTCTCGGCACACCTATTGCCTTCTACATACCTAACAAAGAACAATGCCCCGAAGATTACCAAGCACTTGAAAAAACCTACCGCCCTGCACATGCTGACCTTGTGTATGAGCAAAAATACGGCATACACGACTTTCGTGGCGGAGGCAGAGCATCCGGGAGGGAAACGGTGGCAAGAGTAGTGGCGGGCGCAATAGCAAAACAAGTATTAAGAAAATATGGCATTAGCGTCAATTCACATATAAACCAAGTGGGGAACGCTACTACAAAAGAACAGATAAACACCCTTTTACAAAGCCTTAAAGACCAAAACAACTCCATTGGAGCAATAGTCAGCACAGAGATACAAGGACTGCCTGCCGGCATAGGCGAACCTATATTCAACAAACTCTCTGCCCGTCTTGCTTTTGCCGTAATGTCAATAGGCGGTTGCCGCGGGTTTGATTTCGACGAAGGGTTTGAAGGCATCAGCAAATCCGGGGAAGAGCAAAACCCGTTGCCACACAGCATTTTAGGAGGCATCAGCACCGGCAAGACCATCCTTTTCCGCTCTGTCTTTAAGCCAACCGCAAGCATAGGAATCGGGGGCAGACACGATGTCTGTTTTGCCCTTCGAGTGCCACCTGTTATTGAGGCTATGACGGCAATTTGCTTGACAGATTTAATTTTTTGCGCACAAAATTTTGCAAATAACTTGCAAAAATAAAAAATTCGTTGTAAATTTGTAGCCGCAACTGATAAAATGTCAGTTTTTATCTCATTGTAACCTAAAAACACAAAGAATATGCAACTCAAAAAATCAAAAGAAGCAAGTTTGGAGAACAAAAAACTAACATACTTGTTGTTAGGTTTCGTATTCGTTCTCTCGTTAGTTTATGTTGCTCTCGAATGGACAGATCGTGAAGTTACCAAGTATGATGTAACTGACATGGATCTTGCTTTTGAGGAAGAGATTGAGATTCAACAAACTCAACAAGAGCAACCGCCTCAACAGATTGAGCAACCTAAAGTACAAGATGTTGAGGTTCTCAAAGTTGTTGAGAATGAGGAAGAAGCCGATGAGATAGAAATCAAGTCGGAAGACGATGAGACAGAAAAAATTGAGATAGCCGCACCGGTTGAGACTATCGTTGAAGAGGAGGAAGACGACCAAGAGATTTTCGTCTTCGTTGAGAAACAGCCGGAGTTCCCCGGTGGAACGAAAGCCCTTATGAAATACTTGAGCGAGAACATCAAATATCCTGCCATCGCTCGTGAGAATGGTATTTCAGGTAAGGTTATTTGTACTTTCGTTGTGAACAAAGACGGCTCTATCGTTGATGTTGAGGTTGTACGCTCTTCAGGCGAGTCATCGCTTGACAAAGAGGCAGTGCGAGTTATCAAATCAATGCCTAAATGGTCGCCCGGTGAGCAACGCAACAAACCTGTACGCGCTCGTTTCAACCTGCCTGTAAGTTTCAAACTGCAATAATATAGTGTGAGAGGCTTACCCACACTTGAAAAGTCAAAAAGTCGCTTTCGAGGAAGCGACTTTTTGGTATTTACATAAACAGTGCAGGAAGTCCAATGCAATAACATGGTAAAATATACAGACCTTTAGCTCTTATTCATCGGAATCGAAATCTGCTAATTTTAATCGAAGAGAATAAGTGAATTAAGCGATCGTTTAGTAGCAATCCATAGACAACAATGTCAAAACAAAAAGAAATAATAGTAAAAGATACAACAATTCGTTCGTTCTCTCAAAACGGATGGGACTACATCTGTATCACTGATATCGCAAGGCAGAAAAATGCAGAAGACCCTAATGCCGTAGTTGGAAACTGGATGCGCAATAGAAATACTATTGAGTATTTAGGATTATGGGAGACGTTGAATAATCCGATTTTTAACCCCATCGAATTCGAGGGGTTTAGAAGTCAAGCAGGTTTAAATGCTTTTACTCTATCGCCAAGTCGCTGGATTGAAGCGACTAATGCTATAGGTATAATTGCAAAAGCCGGTCGCTATGGTGGCACTTATGCGCAAAGGGATATAGCCTTTAAATTTGCCAGTTGGGTTTCTGTAGAGTTCGAACTGTATCTGATTAAGGAATTTCAAAGACTTAAAGAAGAAGAGCAAAAGGCACTCGGTTGGTCGGCAAAACGAGAGTTGGCGAAAATCAACTATCATATTCATACTGACGCTATTAAAGAGCATCTCGTACCACAGGAGATTGACCAATACCATCGTTCGCTTATCTATGCCAACGAAGCCGATGTACTTAATGTAGCATTATTCGGAATGACAGCCAAAGAATGGCGTGATGCACATCCTCAAGATAAAGGCAATATTCGTGATTACGCAACTATAAATCAGTTGATATGTTTGAGTAATATGGAGAACCTGAATGCAGTGTTTATCAATGAAGGAGTGTCGCAAAGCGAACGTTTGCAAAGACTCAATCAGATTGCCATACAGCAGATGACAGTGTTAGAAAATGTAGAAAGTAAACATATCTTGAAAGAATAAAAATATATCGTCGCTTACAAGACGTTAAACAGTAAAAAGTATATATCAAATACAACAGCGCAAAGAGTTGCGTAATAACATAGTAAAATAAACAGAGCTTTAGCTCTTATTCTCGAACCATAAAATCCGCCAAATTTTATTACACAGAGAATAAGCAAGCAAGGGTTCACGCTTTGGGCGTGGATTATTCGTGTGCTTATATATTACCAAAGGTTTACCAGAGCCTGAAAATTCGTATAAGCAATCAACAATGGATAATTCACGCTTTTTTTTGTTGCTTATAGTTAAGAGCCTGCTCGCAAAACTATAAGTATGGAAAATCTTTATACTCATTTAGAGCAAGTGATGCTTCGTATGGATAGTCGATTCTGCACGGAAGACGAACACTTGCTGAAAAACAAAGTGATAGAGGCAGCATTATCGCTCGACCCTGCACTGCTGCATTATCTATTAGCTGACGAGAAACTCAAACGGCATTTTTTTCTCTGAAGTCGATGCGCTGGTGATGAACATCGTTCTGTTTGCCTACGTGGGGATGAGTAAAATAAAGCGACCTGATTGATATCTATACATTTCCGCTCAGCGGCAAATATATCCGGAAAACTGCTCGTGCGTTGTGTCTGTTCAAATGGTTTTCTATATGTAATACGTTTTTCCCGTCCGGATTTTACAACTTCACTGCTGATTTTTAACCTGTCTGCCACATAACCGTAGCAAAATCTAAATGTAACTATGAAACAGAATTGCCGCACCTTTCACCTACAAAACAGCAAGAAAATCCGTAGGATAACCGATAGATAACCGTATGATAGCCGTATGATAGTGCTACTCTGACCGACCCCGCACCGTAGCATGTAGCAATGACTAAACCTGAAAAAGGTTGACTCGTTTACTGAGAAGGAATCTTAAGAATCGTAAACTTTTGACTTGTTTACTGAAAAGGTTTACTCCTATACTAAAGAAGTTGACTTATTAAGATGTTGCAAAGATAAAACATAAAGTTGATATATGCAAATTAAACACAGGATAGATGTTAC